>JAZIHP010000029.1:0-43695 GCA_036678505.1 Alphaproteobacteria bacterium | reverse complement strand
TCGTGGACCGAGGGCGCGATGGTGAAGCACCGGCACGCCGATGTCGGCGTTGCCGTCTCCATTCCGGGCGGGCTGATCACGCCGATCGTGCGCAAGGCCGAGGAAAAGAGCCTGTCGTCGATCTCCAGCGAGATGAAGGATCTGGCCGTGCGGGCGCGGACCCGCAAGCTGAAGCCGGAAGAATATCAGGGCGGCACCACGGCGGTGTCGAACCTCGGCATGTTCGGGATCAGGGATTTCGCCGCCGTCATCAACCCGCCGCATGCGACGATCCTGGCCATTGGCGCGGGCGAGCCGCGGGCGGTGGTGAAGGGGGGCGAGGTGAAGATCGCCACCGTGATGTCGGTGACCCTGTCGACCGACCACCGCGCGGTGGACGGGGCGCTGGGGGCCGAACTGATCGGCGCCTTCAGGCGCCTGATCGAAAACCCGATGGGTCTGGTGGTCTGAGCCGGCATTGGCGTTTTCCGTCAAAGGACCTATATTCGGTCTGACGCTTGCCTGCCCTTGCTCAACACCGGGGCGGGGAATGCCGATCCAAAAAGGTCGATAGGGCAGGAGGCCGGAACGCCGCCTGCCTTCCGGTCCGGTGCTTCCGGCAGCAGGGAAATTCCGACATGCCTCCGTTCGATCCCTCCAACGTTCGCAACCTCGTCTCGAAGGTGATGAGCGCATCGCCTGCCGACATCAGGCTGGTGGCGCAGCGCCTGCACGACCATGCCTTCGAGGAGCGGCTTTCAGGCGAGGACACGGCCCGGCTGGTGCAGGAACTGGGCTATGAAAGCCTCGATGCCTTCTGCACCGATTTGCAGCTTCCCGCCCATATCGCCGAGCGCTGGGCGCGGTTCGGCATTTCCGTGGAGATGCGGCAGGTTCTGACCCTGCTCGTCACCCACCGCCGCCGCATGAACGACGCGGTGCGCGAGTTCGAGGATGTGACCAATGCCGGTCTCGACGACTTTTTGCGCGAGCGCGGGCTGATCTGAGGCGGATCGTCAGCCGGTTCCGGTCAGCGCCTGCGCGGTGTCGCTGTCGGTGATCAGCACATTGGTTTGAAAGGCGTTGAGGGCGGCGCGGATGGCCGCGATCTTGTGGCGGCCGCCAGCGGCCAGAACCACATTGGGAATGGCGCCGACCACATCGAGGCCGATCGCCATCACCCGGTCGTTGACCTCGTGATCGACCAGTTTTCCCCGCGCATCGATGAAATAGGACAATATGTTGGCTTCGGCCCCTTGCGCCCGCAGGGACGCGATGAGCGAAGGCGGCACCAGCCCATGGCGGAAGATGGTGGCATCGCGCGAAATCTCGCCGACCGTCAGAAGTGCGATGTCGGCGTTGGCGGCGCGGGTCCTGACATCCATCAGTTCGGGTTGCGCCCACAAGAGATCGCGAAGTGCGGGATCGTGCAGGATGACCGGCGCGGTGATCTGGTAGCTGTCGACGCCGAAAATATCGGCGACCTTGGCCGCCACGATGGACGGATTGATCCATTGCGAATGGGGCAGGGCCCCGACCAGGCCGATGACGGAGGCCTTCTGCAATTGCCGGCGGGCGAGACAGGCGAGGCTGGCGTGCAGCGTGGCGCCGCCGCCGATGGCCAGCGTCATGCCGTCCTGCATCTGCTCGCCGAGATAGAGCGCGACCGCGTGGCCGATGGCCTTTTCCAGATGGGCGGCATCTTCCGGCGTCGGCACCACCACGGCCGCGTCGAGGCCGAAGCGCTTTTCGAGCGCGCGCTCCAGCGCCACCTGGCCGGCGGTGCCGGCGTTGATGGTGGTGACGACGACGCCTTCGGCGGCGCAGGCGGCCAAAGTGCGCATGACCTTGACGCGGCTGACGTTCAGCTTTTCCGCGATCTGCTCCTGCGTCAGCCCTTCCACATAATAGAGCCATGCCGTCTTGACGTTGATGTCGGAGGAGACGAGCGGGGCCTCGCGTACCGGGGCGGCCCGCTTCCTGTTCGCCGATCGCTGCATGTCTCTCTCCCGATTCGCACCCGAAGTGCTTCGCGATCCTTCAGGCTCGCGGTCCGATCTTCAAGTTCCTTTTCATGCCTGTCGTCGTCCGAAAACGGTTCCCGGTTTCGGGCGACGTGCTTTAACATCATGGATAGGGCCGTGCCGGCAAGGATACAGTTATGTATGTTCATTTGTGTTTGACAATGAACAAATGAACATTGCATATGAATAGCGGGCGTGCTGTCATCTATGGGTCATATACGCCGTGCAGGGAGGAGCAGGTTTGGCCGGCAAGGACGCCGGAAAGCCCTGTGAGAACACGATCAGGAGGTCACATGAACACGCGTTTCGTCTCATTGTTCGCCAGCAAGGTGGCGATTGCCGCATTGCTGTTTTCCGGAGCCGCCAGCGCCGATACGCTGACGCTCTACACCTCGCAGCCGGAAGCCGACGCCGCCAGGACGGTCGAGGCCTTCAGGAAGGCCCATCCCGACACCGAGGTGAACATCTACCGCTCCGGCACCAGCGACATCATGGCCAAGCTTGCGGCCGAGTTCGCCGCCGGCAGCCCGCAGCCCGACGTGCTTTTGATCGCCGATGCGGTGAGCATGGAACTGCTCAAGGCCGAAGACCGCCTGCTGGCCTATCCGGAAGCCAGGATTGACGGCATCGAGCCGGATGCGGTCGATGCCGACAAGACCTATTTCGGCTCCAAGCTGATCACCACCGGCATCGCCTACAACACCGCCGCCGCCGAAAAGCCCGAGCACTGGGCCGATCTCGCCAGGCCGGAATACAAGGACGGGCTGGTGATGCCGAGCCCGCTCTATTCGGGCGCGGCCGCCTATCTGCTTTCGGGCTTCGTGGCCGACAGCAATTATGGCTGGGACTTCTTCCGGAAGCTGAAGGACAACAACACCATTTCCGTGCGCGGCAACGGCGCGGTTTTGAAATCGGTGGCCAGCGGCGAGAAGCCCTACGGCATTCTGGTGGACTTCATGGCCATGAACGCCAAGGCCAAGGGCTCGCCGATCGAGTTCGTGTTTCCCTCCGAGGGCGTGCCGGCGGTGACCGAGCCCGTCGCCATCATGAAGACGGCGAAGAATGCCGATGGCGCCAGGGCGTTTGTCGATTTCATCCTGTCGGATGAAGGCCAGAAGCTGGCGCTCGACATGGGCTATCTGCCGGCCAGGGCCTCGGTCGGCCGGCCCGAATGGCTGCCGGAAGGCACGCAGGTGAAGGTGATGTCGTTCGACATGCAGGCCATCATCAAGAACACCGAAGCCGACAAGGCGAAATTCTCCGAACTGTTCGGGGGCTGACATCGGGGCGGTGGGACCGGCGGGACGCAAACTCCTGCCGGTGGCCGCCCGGTCGCGGCGGCGCGGGATGGGTCCTGGCCGTCCGCCATTTATCGGGCCCTTAAAGCACGTCGCGCTCAAACGGAAACAGGCAACGTGTTTTAAGTCCTCAGCTTTACGCATGTCGCTCCGCTGAAATCGGGTTCCGTTTTCGGCGGCAGGTTTCAGGGCTTGCCGGGAAATCAACAATGTCCGCATCCGTCAAAGAAAGCCGGGGGCAGGAGATGGCCCTGACGGCGGTGGTCGCCGTCGTCATCGTGCTCTTTTCGCTGCTGCCGATGCTGCGCCTGATCAGGGAGATCGTGGCGCCGGGCGGCACCCTTTCCGATACGGCGATCCGGCTCGGGCTTTCCAGCCCGGCCACCTGGACGGCGACGATGAACACGCTCGTCGTCGGCTTCGGCGGCACGGTGCTTGCCGTGGCCATCGGCACGTTCATGGCGCTGCTGGTGACGCTGACGAACATACGCGGCCGCTCCATGCTGGTGCTGTGCTACGTGATGCCGCTGATGATCGCGCCGCAGGTGACGGCGCTGGCCTGGCTGCAACTGTTCGGGCCGGCAAGCCCGTTTTTGAAGATGATCGGCATGGCGCCGCCCATCGGCACGCGCAACCCGCTCTATTCCACGCAAGGCATCATCCTGCTGCTGGGCGTGCAATACGGGCCGCTGGTGTTCCTGCTGGTGCGCGCTGGCCTGCGCAAGCTGCCGCGCGAGCTGATCGAGGCGGCGCGTTCGGGCGGGGCGGGCTGGTTCACCGTGCTGCGCACCATCGTTCTGCCTTTGATGACGCCTTCCATCGTGGCGGCCGCCGCGCTCGCCTTCGTTTCGTGCGTCGGCAATTTCGGCATTCCCGCCTTCCTTGGCATTCCCGCCAACTATCTGGTGCTGCCGACGCTGATCTATCAGAAACTGGCGGGCGGCGGCCCTTCCGTGCTGGGCGAGGCGGCCTTTCTTTCGGTGCTGATCGGCGTCATCGCCATGGCCGGCATTCTGGCGCAGGAGCTGATGAGCCGGCGCCGCGACTACCGCATCTCGTCCACCTCGCTGCCGGCGGATCCCTATCCGCTCGGGCGCTGGCGGCTGCCGGTGGAAATCGGCATGTGGCTTTTGATCCTGCTCATTCTGGTCATGCCGATCTTCGGGCTGGTGCTGACCTCGCTGGTGCCGGGCTACGGCATTCCGCTCGGCTGGGCGACGGCGACGCTCGACAATTACCGCTTCGTGCTGTTCGAGCACGCGGCGGCGCAGCGCTCCTTCTTCAACTCCTTCGCGCTGTCCTTTGCGGCGGCGGCGTTCGCGGTGCTGGTCGCGGTGCCGGTCGGCTACATGGTGGCGTGGGGCAGGCAAAGGTGGATCCGCTATGTGAACCTCGCCATCGAGCTGCCCTATGCGCTGCCCGGCGTGGTTCTCGCGATCGCGGCGCTTCTGATGTTCCTGCGGCCGATCCCCTTCACCGGCATCCAGCTCTACAATACGATCTGGATCATCCTCTACGCCTATCTCGCGCGCTTCCTCGTTTTGGCGCTGAGGCCGACGGTGAGCGGCTATCACCAGATCGACCGGGCGCTGGAGGAGGCCGCGCAGGTGGCGGGGGCGGGACTGTTCATGCGGCTGCGCACTATCATCTTCCCGCTGGTGGCGCCGGCGGCCCTTGCCGGAGGCCTGCTCATCTTCATGACCGCGCTCAGCGAACTGACGGTTTCGGCGCTGTTGTGGTCTTCCGGTTCGGAGACCATCGGCGTGGTGATGTTCTCGTTCGAGCAGGGCGGCGATTCCAGCTATGCGGCGGCAATGTCGGCCATCACGGTCTCCATCACCTTCGTGCTAATGCTCGCCACCAACCTGCTCGCTCCCTACCTTCCCAACGGAGTTCTGCCATGGCGGGATTGACGCTCTCCAACGTAACCAAGACTTTTGGCGATTTCGATGCGGTCAAGGATGTCTCCATCGATGTGCGCGACGGCGAATTCCTCGCCGTGCTCGGTCCCTCCGGTTGCGGCAAGACCACGCTGCTCAGGCTGGTGGCCGGCTTCGAGCAGGTGAGCGGCGGCGAAATCCGCATCGGCGGCGCGACGGTCTCCGACGCGGGCGGCAGCGTGCCGCCGGAAAAGCGGCGCGTCGGCATCGTGTTCCAGAACTATGCGCTGTGGCCGCATATGACGGTGGCGGAGAATGTCGGCTATTCGTTGAAAGTGGCCAAGGTGGACAAGGCCGAGGCGAAGCGCAAGGTGGACGAGGCGCTGGCGCTGGTCGACCTGACCGGCCTTGCCGGCCGCCGCCCGGCCAATCTCTCCGGCGGACAGCGGCAGCGCGTGGCGCTGGCGCGCTGCCTGGTGGCGGCCCCCTCGCTGGTGCTGTTCGACGAGCCGCTGGCCAATCTGGACGTGCATCTGCGCGCCTCGATGGAGGACGAGTTCGCCGCCTTTCACAAGCGCACCGGCACCACCATCGTCTACATCACCCACGACCAGTCGGAGGCCATGGCGCTGGCCGACCGCATCGCGGTGATGGATCAGGGCCGGCTGGCGCAGCTTGCCACGCCGCGCGAGCTTTACAGCGAGCCGGCCAGCGAAATGGTCGCCTCCTTCATCGCGCAGGGCATCGTGCTTCCGGCGAAAGTGATTTCGGCCGATGCGGGCGGAAAGGCGCGCGTGGAGGTGCTGGGACAGGAGGTGACGGTGCGCTGCCGGACCGGCGACGGCCCGCGCGCCACAGCCAGCATCTGCGTGCGCACGCCCGATCTCGAAATCGCAGGCGAGGACGAGCCCGGCATCGATGGCACGGTCGTTCGCGCGGTCTACAAGGGCGGCGCGCTGCGCATCGATTTTCAGCCGTCTTCCGGTCCGGACCGGCTGATCAGTTTTGAATATCCGGGGCATGAAGGGTTCGAGGAAGGCGCGCGGCTGCGGCTGCGCGTCGTTTCGGGCTGGCTGATTCCGGGGAGCGGGCCGCAGAACAGGCCGGAAAACGGACAACACGCATGACACTGGACGTGGAACTCGCAGGCGGCTTCGGCGAGAAAGGCCGCACCAGCGTCGTGGTGGGACGGGAAGGCCGGCGCGTGATGCTGGATGCCGGCATCAAGGTGGGGGCTGCGGGCCGCGACTACTATCCGCGCCCGCTGACGCCGGTAAGCAAGCTCGACGCCGTGCTGATCTCGCATGCGCATGAGGATCATGTCGGGGCGCTCAACTGGCTGTTGTCGGAAGGCTTTCGCGGGCGCATCCTGATGACCGCCGAGACCCGCGACGAGGCGCCGGCGACGCTGGACGCCTATGGCGAGAGGGCGCTGGTCGAAGCCTATCCGTTTCCCGCCGACAGGATCGAATTGTTCCGGCCGGGCGACGTGCTCGACGTCGCCGGCTTCCGCATCGCCACCGGCCGCTCCGGCCATGTGGTGGGCGGCGTGTGGTTTGCGCTGGAGGACGGGGAAAACCGCGTCGTCTATTGCGCCGACGTGGTGCCCGACAGCGCCGTCTTCGTCATGGACCGGATGCCGGAATGCGACCTGCTGCTGCTCGACGCTTCCTATGGCGCGGACCCCGTTTCGGGGGGCGAGCGGGCGGAGCGGATCGCCGCATGGATCGCGGAACGCGCGGGCGGATGCCTTTTGCCGACGCCGCTTTCGGGACGGTCGCTGGAACTGGTGGCGGCGATGCCCGGCCGCTTCGCCCTCCATGCCTCGATGCGCGCGCATCTGCTGGCCCAGATCGAGGCGGTCGAGGCGCTGAAACCCGGCATGCCCGACCTGCTGCGCGCCCGCATCGATGCCGCCCCCGACTGGAGCGATGGCGAGCCCCTGCCGGATTGCCCGCTGCTGGCCGATGACGGCATGGGCAGGGCGGGGCCATCCTCGCGCCTCGTTCCGCTGGCCGATGCGCAGGGATTTCCGATCCTGCTCTCCGGCCATCTGCCGGCCGGCACGCCGGGCTTCGAGCTGCACGCGAAGGGACGCGCCGACTGGATCAGGATGCCGACGCATCCGACCCTGTCGGGCAATGTCGCGATCTGGGACCATGCCGGCCGCCCGGCGGTGCTCGGCCACTCCTGCGGGCCGGACGAGATCGCGCGGCTTGGTGAACATATTCCGGCGCTGCAAAGCGGCCGGCGCACCGGCGACAGGCTGGTGGTGGGACAAGAGGTACTTTGATGAGAATTCTGGTTTCCAACGACGACGGCATCGATGCACCCGGCATCGCCCGCCTGACAGAAGCCGCGCGCCGCGTGAGCGAGGATGTGTGGGTGGTGGCGCCGGACCGCAAACACACGGCGGCGGGACCTTCGCTGACCATCGCCCAGCCGATGACCATGGAAAAGCGCGGCGACAGGCGCTTTGCCTGCTCCGGCCGCCCGGCCGATTGCGTGGTGTCTGCTTTTGCCTGGCTGTTCGAGAACGACCGCAAGCCGGATCTCGTCCTGTCCGGCATCAATGACGGGCGCAACGTGGCGGAAGACCTCGCCTATTCGGGCACGCTCGGCATCGCCCGCGAGGCGACCTTCTGGGGCGTGCCCGCCATCGGCTTCTCGCAGGTCAAGAACCCCGAAATCACGGACGAGGGCGAATTGTGGCTCTCCGCCTTCATCGGCAAGCTGTGGGACAAGCGCGCGCAATGGGCGGCGCAGGGCCATTGGCTGAGCGTCAACCTGCCGACGCGTCTGCCGGCCGAGGTACGCCAGCCGGTGATCGGCCGCGACAAGATCGCCTCGAAGGCGGAAGTCGTGGAAGAAGACGGCGACCGCACCGTGATCATCGTGCCGCGCGGACGCCCGCATACCTCGATCGAGGGCGACGAGAACAGCATGATCGATGCTGGCTTCGTCACCGTCAACCGGCTCAACTGGTTCGGCGGCACGCGGCTGGAAGACGGGTTCGTGGCGGGGCTCTGACGCGCATGCAAAATCGCCGTCATTCCCTGTAAGGTTTTGAGAACCTTGCGGCGATGGACATTATTGTGTCGCAGGTTTCGGGATTTTTGCGACAAGGCCAAACTTTCCGTTCCGGTTATACCTGCCCTAATGAAACTTCGAGGCGACGCAAAAGGCCAGCAAGCTGCGCCTGCTCTTCGTCGGAAATACCCTGCAGGAGCTTCGCTTCTATAGCCATATCCTCACGAAATGCAGCTTCTGCCTTCTGTCGTCCAGCGTCGGTAAGCTCCACTAGAAGACTGCGCCCATCTCCCTCTGCTGGGCAGCGCACTATCAAACCCTCTTGTCCAAGCCTGTTTAAACGGTGTGTCATGCCCCCCGATGATACCATCATTGATCGGAATAGTTCGGTTGGTCGCATACGATAGGGGTGTCCCGAACGCAGAAGGGTGAAGAGGACATCGGCTTCGCCCGCATCCAAACCGTATTTCGCGAGCACCGCATCTATTTGCGGGCGAGCAAGAAGCGTTAGTCGCCGCGCCCGACCGAGGATAGCCATACCTCGCGTATCGATATCCGGAAGTTCGCTCGCCCACTGCTCGCGCCGATCATCCACTCCATCGCGGTATTCACCACTTGAATCCCCAAATTGTCTTGACACTAAGATAACCTCGCGATTTTGTCTTTTCGCAAAGATATTCCCATCAATCGAAGGTGCAAGGCCATGTCGCATTCCCAACTTCGCAGCCAATCAGGGAACGGGTTGCTACCTTTATTGCTGCTGGGATCGTGCGGCTTCTTTTTCGCCTCGAAGATCATGGTTTCCAAGGCCACGCTTGATGCGGGAGCCGATCCGTTCCAGCTTGGGGTTGTGGGCAATCTCGGGGCTGGCCTTCTCCTTTACGTCTGGCTGCTCGCTCGACGCGAAACCATCTCCCTCGAACTTCGCAACATAGCGCTTTACCTTGCACTGGGCATTGTTTCAGTGGCGCTACCTACTATTCTGTCTTTCTTCGTCGTCGAAAGGATCGGACCTGCCTACACGGCGACAGTCTATTCACTCTCTCCTGTCCTAACCATGAGCTTCGCCGCCGGCCTCGGCATCGAGCGAATGACGGTTCAACGATCCTCAGGTATCGTGATTGGACTTTTGGGAATGCTCGCACTGGTGCAACAGCAATTAATGGCGATCGACTTCGCTCAAACCGCATGGGTCATCATCGGTCTCTTCATCCCGACCTGCGCGGCGCTCGGTAACATCATCCGATCTGCACTCTGGCCCAAGGGTGCATCTTCGCTGGCATTCGCCTGCGCTACGCTTTTCACTTCGAGCTTGGTTATGGCAGCTCTTTCACCGGTGTTCGCAACACCGAGCCAATGGAAATTCGATGAGCCAGTACTTGCCTTTTGGCTCGGTGGTTTTGTCATGGTTTCGGCTCTGTCCTACGTTCTGAACTTCCGCCTGCAAGGCATCGCCGGACCCGTAGTGTTCAGCCAGATCGGATATTGGGGCACCGGATTTGGCATTGTCCTTGCCGCCGTCCTGTTTGGCGACGTGTTAACCATCCTCTCGTTGGCTGGCCTTGCCGCTATAATCGTAGGTGGAGTCTTAGCCAATCGCCACCGAGCCTGATGGCCGACCCCAGCCTAGCGACAAAGCCATTGGGGCTTGGCGTCTTCATTATCTGTCGCGGAACTCCTAAAATCCGCAACAGAACGGCCGCCCTCGAAAGACAGGGGGTTTCGTTGTGACTTTGATCGCTATTTGGCGCTGATTATCAGCGCTATTTGGCACGATAAGAGACTGTTGCGAAACTCGCCTTATTCGGGTTTTCCCGGCATCAAGTCGATCAGCATCTGCTTGCAAGTGACAGAGCCGGCCACTCCGTAGCTAGCGCTCCATTCGATACGAATCTGGTCGTCTACCTTGGAGATTTCCAAATTGAAAAGGATACCAGGCACCAAGTCAAAATCGACGCAGTTGACCGCACTCACGCCCTCAAGGGTAAATGTGACTACCGCGTGCTTGTCGAGGACGAAATAGCCTTCGGCATCCACTTGGTCTGTCATGTTCCAAGCGTGGATACGCAGCATTCCCGCGCCCTTGCTGGAGAACATGAGTTCAAGCAATTCAGCGTCATGGAAAGATGGCGTACGTCCAAACCACTCAAGGAGGGCCTTTCCTCCGGGAATATCAGATAGGATGGATTTAGGTAGCATCGTGACCGTTCCGCTCACTTCCATAGGCTGTAGCGCCGCGAAGCGCTCTGTAGAGGGTCGCGCGATGCACACCTATGAGCTGGGCGATTTCGGCAACCGGCCTGTTGTCCTCGTTGATGAGCTGACGTGCATGCTCGATCTGCTCAACGCAAAGGATTGGGGGCCGCCCGAACTTCACACCCTGCGCTCTGGCCTCGATTCTGCCGGCGCTGGTACGTTCCGCAACCAAACCCCGCTCGAACGCCACGATCCCGGCCAGAGCGATCAGCATCTCGCTTCCGTCTGGTGTCGTCGTGTCGGCCCATGTCTCTGCCAGTGACCGCAATCCGGCGTTGGCCTGCTTGATCCGCACGGCGATCGCCAAAAGCTCGGGTCTGGAACGGGCAAGGCGATCAAGGCGCGTGACCGTCACCACGTCGCCGGCGCGCAGATGATCGAGCATCCGTGTCAGCTCGGGCCGATGGGGCTGCGCTTCGAGGTCGTCTTCCTCAAAGATTCGGTCGCAGCCGATCGCGCCAAGGGCAGCGCGTTGCTGTTCGAGGTTCTGCCCCTTCGGAGAAAGGCTTGCATATCCGATCATCATGAGGCGATGGCCTCGGCAGGGTGACGACCCAAGGTGCGATAGACGGTCGGCCGCGAGATCGAAAACACCTCGGCGAGATCGCTGATCGAATAGTCGCCGGTGTCGTACATCCGGCGCAGCTCCTTTTGCTGGCGCTCGGAGAGCTTCGGCTTCTTGCCGCGCAGTTTTCCCCTGGAACGGGCGAGCGCCATTCCCTCGCGCGTCCGCATCCGGATCAGATCGGCCTCAAACTCGGCGAAAGTGGCGAGGATGTTGAAGAACAGTTTTCCCATCGGATCAGATGGATCGTGGACGCTCGCCCCGATCTGCAACCTTACACCCCGCGCGGCAAGGTCATCCCCGATCGCACGCGCATCAGGGACGGAGCGTGCGAGGCGGTCGAGCTTGGGCACGACGAGCGTATCACCATTGCGCACGGCGGCAAGCGCCTGGTCCAGACCGGGCCTTGCCCGGTTCGTGCCGGTGAAACCATGATCGGTGTAGATGCGATCCGCCGTGACGCCGAGCTTTCGCAAAGCATCCTTCTGAGCCGCGAGGTCCTGCTTGTCGGTCGAGCAGCGGGCGTAGCCGATGAGCGTATTCGTCATGCCTGAATCTGTAACGTAAGGGGCTCCTTAAACGCAAGAAATATAGTACCATGCAAATGAGACGAACGACTTCCCGGCAAAATCAGGCTTTTTGGCCTGCCGGGATGTGACGGAGAAACCGTCCGTTGAACGATCCTCATTCGGACAGGGGGGATTCGTGAGCAATGTAGAGGATGGCGAGACGGATGCTGCCAAGCGCCTCGCCCTGTTGCGCCCCTATATCGACGGCGAAGCATCGCTAACGAAGGTGGCCGCTGCCGCCGGCATCCCGCTCCGCACGGCCCGTCGCTGGATCGCCCGGATGCGTGACGGTGGGCCGGCCGCTCTCGGACGCAAGCAGCGCACGGATGCCGGAAATCGGCGGCTTGATGCCGATCTGATCGGGTTTGTCGAAGGGCTGGCGCTCACCCGGCCACGCCTGTCAATCGCGACCATTCATCGTCGCGTCTGCAAAGTCGCGGGGGAAAAGGGTTTGCGGCCGCCTTCCTACGCCAGCGTGCATTCGATCGTCGGAGAGATCGACCCTGCCACCCTGACGCTTGCCCATGAAGGCGAGGCCGCTTTCCGCGACCGTTATGAGCTGATCCACCGGCATCGCGCAGAACGACCGAACGCGACATGGCAGGCTGACCACACTCAGCTCGACATTCTGATCCTCGACGCTAACGGAACGGCAGTCCGCCCATGGCTGACGACCGTGATCGACGACTATTCCCGCGCCGTCGCGGGTTACATGGTGTTCCTCGGGGCTCCTTCAGCGCTGAACACGTCGCTGGCACTGCGGCAAGCGATCTGGCGAAAGCCTCAAATCGATTGGCCGGTCTGCGGGATTCCCGATGTGCTGCATGTCGATCATGGGTCCGACTTCACCAGCATCCATCTCGACCAGGCCGCCGCCGATCTGCGCTTTCAGATCATCTATTCCACCGTTGCCCGTCCGCAGGGGCGTGGCAAGGTCGAGCGCTTGTTCGGCACGATCAACACCGAGTTGCTGCCCGAGCTGCCGGGCCACCTTCTCAAAGGAAAGCCCGCGTCCACGCCCCGTCTGTCGCTGCCGGAACTGGATACCGCGATCAGGGCCTTCATCGTGGGGAACTACAATACGAGGAAGCACAGCGCTATCGGTGTGGCCCCGATTGAATCATGGCGTGGCAAGGGTTGGCTGCCCCGTCTTCCGGACGATCTGGAAGCGCTCGATACATTGCTGGTTATGGTCGCGAGGCCCCGCGTTATCCGCCGCGACGGAATCCACTTCGAGGGACTGCGCTTCCTCAGTTCAACGCTCGCGGCCTATGTTGGAGAGCCCGTGACTATCCGCTTCGATCCGCGCGACATGGGCGAAATACGGGTCTTTTATCGGAATGCCTTCCTATGCCGCGCCGTCAACGCTGAACATGCCGATCGGAGCGTCACCCTGAAGGACGTGCAAGCCGCCCGCTCCGCCCATCGCCGAAAGGTGCGGCAGGAGATCAAGGAGAAGCGGGGACGCGCCGCTGATCTGTTGCCAGCTTCGCCAGCCCAGGTTTCCACTCCGCCGAAGCCGAAACTGGAAACGCCCCTGCCAGCTCGGCCGCGTCTTCGCATCTACGCCGAGGACAGGTGGTGATGGTGCATCAAGACGGCGAGCGAGCCGGCGCCTTCATCGTCACCCGCGAGCATCGCCGCTTTGCCGAGTTCGCCGACGCTGTTCGCAAGCACCGCTATATCGGTGTTTGTCATGGTCCCGCCGGTGTCGGAAAGACCCTTTCCGCCCGGCGCTACGCACGATGGCACATCGCCCAAACCCTGCTTGATGAATGGGGGCAGAGAGAGGAATCGGACGCCAAGGTCTATGCGGCTCTAGCCCGATCGCGCTCGGTCTTCTACACGCCGACAGTGGGAGCCACGCTCGCCGAGCTGCGCAAGGATTTGCCCCGCCTGCTGTCCCGCGTCGATATCTGCGTTGACCAACACGTGAGGCCGCAGGGCACTTCTCCTTCTCGCCACCGCTCCAGCCATGTCGAACTGATCATCATCGATGAGGCCGAACGTCTTTCGATGACGGCCCTCGAATATCTCCGGGACGTGTTCGATCGCGACGGTATCGGCCTGATCCTGATCGGAATGCCCGGCATCCAGATGAGGCTTTCCCGCTACCCTCAGCTCTATAGCCGTGTCGGCTTCGCCCATATGTATCGGCCCTTGCAGGATGAGGAACTGACATTCGTTCTCACCCGGCGCTGGCGGCAGCTCGGACTCGACCTCGATGACGCAGACTTCACCGACGCTCAGGCCGTCGCAACGATCGTCCGGATCACCGGCGGCAACTTCCGCCTCGTTCATCGGCTGTTCGTCCAGATCGAGCGCATCTTGCGCATCAACGGACTCAAGGCGATCACCGACGATGTGGTGGAGGCTGCGCGATCCGTCCTCGTGATCGGTGCCAATTAGCGCTGATAATCAGTGCCAATTACCGATCAAATTCACATTCCGGGGGCGGCCGATCTGTCGCTGGTTTTAGGAATTGTGCGACAAAGGCAACCGCACGCGCTCCTCATTTATGCCATTGACAACAGCATGTTGTTTTGCATATATGCAGCATAAAGGAGATGCACATGGGCAATCAATTTGACAATGTTTCGCACGGGGCCGTTCTATCCCGCCTCCGCACCGAATTGGGCGTAACTCAAGCCGCACTCGCCGGAAAGGCCGGGCTAGACCAAAGCCGTGTTTCGCGCATGGAGAAGGGAGAGGTCACGTCGCAGGCCGAAGTGGACAAGGCGCTCGACGCCCTTGCCGCTCTAGGCTCGCCCCAGGCGCGGGCCTACAAGGATTTCTGCATGCACGAATGGGAGCATGTGGCACCGCCGAGCTTCTTCAACCCGCAACGGGCCTGCCTCGAAATCGCAGACGAGGCCCTTGGCGATATCGAAACCTTTCTCGCAGACGAAAGCCGCCCGTGGCCGCTACGTCGCCAAATTGAGCGACACCGCGAAACCTTGATTAAGGGCGCGGCCTATCTCCAGAAGATGAATCACAACATTGCGTTCATTGGCCCTATCGGCGTGGGGAAATCCACCGGCCTTAGCTTCCTGTTCGATCTGCTCGTGCCGCCGTCGCTTGCGTCCAAGCCGATCGACCGCCCCGTGCTGGAAACGGGCGCGGGCGGCACCACGATCTGCGAAGTCCATATCAAACGGGGGCCAGAGTTTGGAATTTCGCTGCTGCCGATGCCCGAGGGCGAGTTGCGCGAACTGGTTTCAGACTTCTGTGCCGCCCGTTGGGCCGTCCTGAAAGGTGAGATGAGGGAATCAGCCGACACGCCCAACGTGGGCCGCGAACATGATCGCGCGATCCGCAATATGTCGGGCCTCACACGCCGCCGCTCAATCAAAGACGGCAAAGTCGAATATTTCGATCCCGTCACCGATCTCGTGGCCGCCAGCGCCAGCGAGGACGAGTTTCGTACCCGGATTCTTGAGCTGATGACCCTTCCTGAGCGCACGCGGCGCGAACTGTGGTATGATAGTGCGACACGGCAACACCCGATGGAATGGGTGATGAAGACCTTCCGTGAGGTGAACAATGGTCGCCTTCCAGAGGTTTCCCTGCCATCAAACATTGACCTGATTATTCCCGATTTCGGCCGTAGCTTCGGCGAAATGGAAATCAATGTTGTCGACACCAAGGGCGTCGATGACGTAGCCGTGCGCGAAGACCTCGATCTGCGTCTCAAAGACCCCCGCACCGCCATTGTTTTCTGCACCCGCTTCAATGACGCCCCCGGCGTCACCACGCGGTCGCTATTGCAGCATATGCAGCAAACCTATTCGGAACCCGTGAACACCGGCAAGGTGTCGATCCTCGCACTTCCGCGCGCCGACGAGGCGCGCGCCATGAAGGATGACGCGGGCGAAGTCGCGATGGATGATGCCGAAGGCTACGCCTTTAAGCAGATGCAGGTGGAGAACGAGCTGGCGGCCGAAGACCTGGCAGGCGTGCCGATGGTTTTCTTCAACGTGCAGTCCGACGATCCCGCCCCGGTGCGCGAAGCCCTGTTTGGTCAGTTGAACCGTATGCGGTCAACGGTCGAGGGCAAGCTGTTCGACCTTTGCGCCGCTGCCGACGAGGTGATGAAGAATCACGAGGCCCAGGCTCTCACGGCAGCGATGGAGGAAGTAGCCGAAAGGCTGAACTCCTTTCTTGAGACTCACCCGGCGCTCCCTGCCCGTGAGCGTCACGCTTATACAGAGGCCCTGACGACGATCCGCAGCGTCCGCTATGCCGCGACACTGTGGGCTGCAACACGTCGCAACGGCGAATATTCCGGCCTGAACATCATCCACAACATCGGCGTAGGAGCGGCCAAGGACGCGCGCCAGCGTAGCGAGCGGTGGTTTACCTCGCTCAAGGATTACCTGGCCGTACTGAAAGCCGACGAGGGGCTGCAACTGGCATCCAAGACGATCGACCAGATGGGACGGAGCGCCGTCGCGACGCGCACCGCCTTCCTCGAAGCGGTGCAACGGGCCGGCATGGAAGTCTACCGCGAGCCGCTGTCGCAGTCCCCGATTTGGACCCAATGCGCCGCCCAATGGGGGGCAGGGCCGGGATTCAAGTCCCGTGTTGCGGCTGATCTGGAAGGCTGGTTTGAGAAACGGGCTGATCTGAAAGACACGCTGGAAGAGATCACCAACACCCTTTGGGATCAGCTCGTCATTGCTCCGATGCGCCGCCTCGTCGCGGAGAACGCGCCCGAAGTCAGCACCACCGGCAACGTCATCGCGTTTCCGGCTAGAGTGGCATAACAAATAACGGCAAGGGGCATAGGATGCGCGATCAATACGCTGGTGATGTCAGCGACGTTCTGAAATTTGCTTTCCTGCGTGCTTTAGCTGGCCAGGACAGAACGCTTGGCATCGCATGGTATTACGCGCCCGGCGATGATGGCCGCCCCGATGGTCGACACCTCGAATGGCGCGATGAAGCCGCATGGCGACTGCTCGATGCCGAACTGCACATGGGACTTGCGACACTACCGGAACGCAGCATCGCCGCCCTCGAACGGGCGGCGATTTGGCCACATGGCGCTTTGTTCCATCGTGATCCCATGCCGCCGCGAGCTGATCGAAGCTCATGGGGCACACGCAAGCGGAACGCACTCTATGGTGCGGACCTTGTTTTTCTCGATCCGGACAATGGCATTGGCGCGGAATCTGAAAAGCACGCGACTTTCTCCGAAATCAGGCTGCTCCGGAAACCCGGCCGCGCCATCGTCTTCATCACCTTTCCCGGCCGCAATCTGAAGCATGATGCGCTATTGCGGCAGCTCCATGAGCGGCTGACCTTCGAATGCGATACCAAAAATGTCGTCACCCTGCGCACCAATGTTTCGGTGCCTCGCGCTCCCGGCTCGTCGTCTTATGTGCAGCGTCAACGCTGGTTCACAATCGTTGATCCTGACGCCGAGCTAGACGCAAGGGCGCAAACCTTCTCCGATGCCTTGGCATCTATTCCGCGCGTGCGGGCCAGATTGGACCGCGCCGCATGAGCGTTTCGGAGAACATTCGGGCGCTGGCCCGCGAGGGGCTTGCTACCGCCGAGATCGCGCGGCGGTTGGGGATTCGCTATCAACACGCCTACAATGTTCTGAAAGCCGGCCGGGCGCTTCCCGCATCGTCAAATGGAGCGTCCGAAACCGGCCGGGCGCTACCTCAAGAAAAGCCGCCGCTGCCAGTCGATACACTGATTGCTGGCGGGTTTGCATTTTCCGGTCGCTGGGTGTTGTCCGCGACAAATGACCTGGTGCTTGACCAAGCTCTCCCGAAAGGGGTTGGAGTCTATGCTTTCGTGAAAGACGGCTTCGCCCTCTATGTCGGCGTGGCGACTATGGGGCTTGCCAAGAGGTTATATTTTTACGGGAAGCCCGGTGTTTCGCAGCGCACCAGTCTGCGCCTAAACGGCATCATAAAGAATGAGCTGCTGACCACACCCGCAATCGACATATACATTGCAGAGCCGCCCGACCTCGAATGGAATGGCCTGCCTGTCCACGGAAGCGCCGGCCTAGAGCTTGGCCTCATCAAGAAATTTGCGTTGCCCTGGAATATGCGAAGTGCCGGATGAAACAGCCGCCGGTTACTGGCGCGGCGCTTTCACCGTGATCGTGCATTGCTGATCCGCGCCGGCCGTGCGCGCGGCCTCGGCGCATTGCCCGATCGCCTCGGCGTTGTCACGCGCGAGCTGCCAGGCATCGAGCACGCCGCGCCAGCGGCCGGGGTCCGCTATCTGCATCATGGTGACGCCGGCGTTCCATCGGTCCTCGCCCATGACGGTCGCCGCAACATGGGTGTCGGCCGCAAAGGGCAGGATGCGCGGCAACAGTAGGACCAGGAACGCGCCAACGGCCAGGCCGGCAAGGCCGGCCATCCACATGCGGAAATCCTGGCTTTTCCGATCGTAGGCGCTTTTCGTATAGGCGGCCAGGTTGACCGCCTCGCGCTCGAGGTCGCGGCCCTTCCCCTCGAACTCGAGCGCGGCGGTCCTCACCAGGCTCTCGCCGCTGCGCTCGAGTGCGCGGGCGTAATGCTCCGCACCGTTGCGCAGGATGGGGGATTGCTCGACGCCGGCAAGCCGTTCCTCGACCACGGCGAGGAACTGGATGATCTTGCCAAGGTCGGGACCGTAATCGGGCGGCTGGCGGTATTTCTCGAACTGATCGAACGCCGCTTCCACGCCGCGCCGGATGATCGTCATTTCCGCGCCGATCTGGCCGCCCTGCTTCTCGATCGTGCGCCGTAGCGCCTCGAACGCGGCGGCCGGGTCGCCGGCGTCGTCCTGCTCGGCCCCCGGCGCGAATCCTTCCCTGCCGTCGTCCGTCATGGCGTCTCCTACCGTTCAAGCCCAATGCTGCGGCCGCGCGTGAGGCTCTGTTGCAGCTCGTGGGATATGCCCTCGCTCTGGCGCATGGTCTGGCCGATCCCGAGTTCCTGCCGGCGATTGCGCAAGATGGAGTCAACCTGCGGGTCGCGTTCAAGGCTTTGGGCGAGGTCCTGCATCTGGCCTGCCACCTTGCCGCGCGCCTGGTCGTGCTGCCAGCCGCGAAGCTGCTGGCGCTGCCCCTCCAATTCCTGCCAGCGTTCAACGAAGCGGTCGGCCCTCACATTCGGGTCGGCCTGCTGCGCGCGCTCATGGTCCAGCCGCTCGATGACCTGGCCGACGCGCTCCCGGCCGGAAAGCTCGGTCAGGCTGTGCCGCATGTCCGGGTCGTATTGCAGCGCCGACCGCATCAGGTCGCGCGCGCCCGGCCGCACCTGGTCGAGCTGCTGGCCGGCCTCGCGCACTTCCTGGCGCTGCGCATCGAGGATCGGAAGCCCGTCGCGCTGCTGCCGGTGGGCGGATTCATAGGCGCGGGCGTAGCGGTCAACGGCCTGCTCAAGCGGCGACTGCGACCGCAAACGCTCGGCAAGCCGGTCCTGCGCCGGCGCCGGCCGCAAGCTCCCTTCCCTTTCCGGCCGTTCTCCCGGCTCCTGGGAAGCCCCACGGTCGGCCCCAGGACCAGCATTGAGCCGCAACCCGTCGAACATGCCGCGCCGCTGCTGCGGGCGATCCTGGGGCCGTTCCTGGGCCAGCTCGTCGCGATCCGGCGCGGCCGGCCGCTCGGCCGACGCGCCCCGCGACAATTTCAGGCCCTCGAACCCGCTGCGGCGCTGCTGTCGATCGTCGGCAAGATCCTCGCGCGGATCTGCACGAAGATCCTGCGCGAGATCCGCGCCGACTTTTTGCGAGGATCTACGATCAAGCGCATGATCCCCGGCCGTCGACTCCCGCTCCGCACGTAGCCCGGCGCGTTCGGCCGGAATCTCAATCTCGCTGCGGACGCCCATTTGCTCCGCGATCCCGCGCCGCTCGGCAAAACCCCTCGTATAGTCCAGCGTGGTTTCCTTCACGCCCGACCGGGACAGCCGATTTTCAAGTTGGGCTTGGGCCAGCTCGCCGGCGTCCCGCACCTTCCACGCATGGCGCTCGACCATCTGGCCGTCTGGAAGGCGAACCGGCTGCGATCCACGATGCTCAAGGCCGATCCTGTCGCCAATCTCGGGCGCGGCCTCTTTCATGGCCCGCTCAAGATCGACGCCCCAAACCGTGTGTTTCTGGCCCTTGTCGTTTTCCAGCGTCACGAAATAGCTGTTGCTCTTGCCGGGCTGATGCTCATAGGGCGCGGCCCCATGCTCGACCAGGCGGCCGGCCTGCCGGTCGGCAAACTCATCCTGGCCGGCATAGAGCTGCGCCCCGTCCCTGTGCCGCGTCATGGCGACATAGGTTAGATGCCGGTCCATCGTCCCCGACGCGAGGACAAAGCTCCGATCGACGGTCGCGCCCTGGTTCTTGTGAATCGTCGTCGCATAGCCGTGGTCGATCGCCTGATAGTCGCCCATCGGCACGGAAACGCTGTCGCCCCGGTCCAGCGTGGCGATGATGCGGCTAGGCTCGACATGATCGACCGTCGCCAGCATCCCGTTTTTCACGCCAAGCTCACGATCGTTTTGCAGGAACACGATGCGGTCGCCCGTCGCAAAGTCGCGCTTGCCATCATTGGTCTGGAAGGTCAGCGCCCGGCCCGGTCCTTCTCGCTCATGGCCCTCCTGCGCGTGGTCGGCGTTCTGGGCGCCGGCCTCGACAACGCGCGCCAGCTCGCCCCGGTCCTGTAGCTCGGCCCGGATCGCCTCATTGATGGCGCGAACATCGGCACGGCGATGCGCCATCGCAACGCGGGTGCCGTCTGGCCGCTCGTCGCGATCGGCAAGGTAATCGCGCACGATCTGGCCGCGCGCGGCCTCGCCCGTCTCGGCAAAGCTGATATTGCCATGCTCCTGATAGGCGGCCAGGCCCTCGGCCGTGCGATGCGTGGCGAAGTCAACCGACGCCTCCCGCTGCCAGTCCACACGCTGCCGGCGTATCTCGGAAAGCTCGGCATGGCCGATTTCCTCCGTGATCGCCCGGAACGGCGCGCCGGCCCCGATCGCCTGCAACTGCTCATGGTCGCCTACAAGAACGATCTTCGCCCCGCGCGCCTCGGCCTCGCCAACGAAGCGGGCGAGCTGGCGGCTCCCGACCATGCCCGCCTCGTCGATCACGAAGACGTCGCCGCGGCCGATCGTGCCGCGGTCGTTTTGCCAACCCAAATCCCATGACGCCAAGGTGCGGCTCTGGATGCCGGAACTTTCCTCAAGGCCCTCGGCCGCCTTCCCCGACAAGGCCGCGCCGTGGACGGTATAGCCCTGCGCCTCCCATGCCTCGCGCGCGGCCGCGAGCATGGTGGACTTGCCAGCGCCGGCGAACCCGACAACGGCCGCGATGCGCTCCCGGCCGGTGACATGCTCGATCGCCGCCCGCTGCTCGTCGGACAGCCGGGCGGAAGCATCGCCGGCGCTGCGCTGAATGGCGGCATCCTGGCGCTCTATCGCTTGGCTGACATGCCGGCGATCGACACCATGATTGCGCGCCTGGTGCATCCGCTCGGCCGACGCCACCATGCCGGATTCGATCTCGACCATTTCCCGCGTCGAATACCGCGCAAGCTCGATCTCGCCCGTTGCCGGGTCCGCCCGCTCGGGCTGCAACTCGACCAGCGCCGGCGAAGCCATCACCTTCGCAAAGGCGCTCTGGAACTCCTGCGGATCGTCGTTGATGTAGCGATGTAGTGCCCGCGCAACGTCGTGCCGATCGAACACGCTCTTTTCCCCGGTGATGAGGGTTAGAACCTGCTCGGGCTTCTCCCGGATGAGGTCCGCATTGCGCCGGGCCGCATCCTCGCCCAGCCGCGCCCGGTCAACCTCCACGCCCTTGCGGTCCATCTGCGTGGCATGGACGCCGACATGCTCGGTCGGCGCGATCTCAAGGCCCCGCTCCATGTGCGAACGATGGTCGATGCGAATATCTAGACCGGCCCGCGCCAGGTGCTCGTTGGCGACATGCTCCCAGGACTGGCGAATGTCCCGGAGCTGCATTTGCGTGGTCGGCAACCCCTCGCCTAGCAGCCGCACATTCTTCCATTCGATATAGGTCTTGTCGCCAAGCCCCTCGGCCTCGACCCTGCGCGTCGTCATCAACAGGTGCGCGTGATGGTTCCGAACGTCGCTGGCATCGTGGGGCTGGTGAATGGCGAAATCGACCGCCCCGCCGTAGCGGTTCGCCAGCTCCTGCGCGAAATCCCGAGTCAGCTCTAGCCGCTGCTCGGCCGACAGCTCATGCGGCAAGGCAATCTCGAACTCCCGCGCCACGCGGGCATCCTTCCGGTTCTCGGCCGCTTCGGCTGCGTTCCAAAGCGCCGACCGATCCCGCGCCCAATCGGCATCTGAACCCTCGGGCAAGACGATCTCGGCATGTTCGACGCCCTGCTTGCGGCTGAAATCATGCGTGATGCCGTCGCGCTCGTTGGTCAGGCGTTCGCCGGCACGATAGGCGGCGGATGCGACGGCGCTTCTGCCGCTCGACCGCGAAACCGGCTTCATGCTTGCGTGATAGATCGCCAACGCGTGTTTCTGCCTTTCTGATCCATGATCGGCGCAACTGACTTGCAAAGCAAGTCGTAAGTGCGCCCTTCGTAATTCGCTCGCTGCGCTCTCTCATGCCTCCGGTGTGGCGCTGCGGCAAGCTCAATGCGATGAAATGAAACGCCGATTTTGCCTCGAAAGCCCCGAAAGTTCAAGGTTGCCCATAATCGCATTTGGTGACGCTACTCGCATCGGATAGACTGCGGCTCGAATTGGGAGTGCAGACCGATGGCAATAGACAGCGCCGGGACACTTGCGTTGCTGATAGACGGCGACAACGCCACGCCGAAAATCATAGCCGGCCTGCTGGCTGAGATTGCCGACTATGGCACCGCCAGCGTCAAGCGCATCTATGGCGATTGGACCAAGCCGAACCTCAACGGCTGGAAAGAGTGTCTGCTGGAACACTCGATTCAGCCGGTCCAGCAATTCGCCTATACGACCGGGAAGAACGCAACGGACGGCGCGATGATTATCGACGCGATGGACCTGCTCTATACCGGCCGCTTCTCCGGTTTCTGCATCGTCTCAAGCGATAGCGATTTCGCCCGCCTCGCCGCGCGCATCCGTGAGCAAGGCGTCACCGTCTATGGCTTCGGGGAGCGCAAGACACCCCGCCCCTTCATCACCGCTTGCGACAAGTTCGTCTATTTCGACGTGCTCAACACGGCCGGGGAGCACAAGGAAGCCGAAGCCGTCGCCACACCCAAGGCCGCCCCCGCCAAGCCGGCACCCGCGAAAGTGGCGCTCGATCGTGCGGCGCTCGACATGCTGGCGAAAGCTGTCACCGCCTCGGCCGACGAAGACGGCCGCGCCAATCTCGCCCGCGTCGGCGCGCACCTGGCGAAACAGTCACCGGATTTCGACGCCCGCAACTATGGCTTTCCCCGCCTCTCCGATCTGGTCGAGGCGTCCGGCATAGTCGAGGTCGAGCGCATTGGCGACAACCCGAAAATCATCATGGTTCGCCTCAAGGGCGGGCCAGCCCCTCGCCCCGTCAAATAGGAGGAAACGGCACATGGCGCGCAAGACGATCGAACAGCGATTGGCCGAGCTGGACGCGCAGCGCGCCACCCTCAAGGCCAGGCTCGGCAAACAGGAACGCGCCAACGATACCCGCCGCAAGGTGCTGCTCGGCGCTCTGGTGCTGCACCGCCTCGAACACGGCCGCGATGAAATCTCCCGTTCCCTGCCCGACTGGCTGCGCCGCGAGCTGCCCGGCTTCCTCACGCGCGACGGCGATAAAGAGCTGTTCGCCGATCTGCTCACGCCGCCGGCGACCGGAGCGCCGGACCCATGAACACTTTCAGCCAGGCATGGGCCGCCCTCAAGAACATGCTGCGCGCGGCCGCCCGCGATCCCCTATGGGCCTTCGTCGCGCTCGTCACCGGCCCATTCCGCGCCATCGGCTACGTCGCCAGGATGGGCGCGCTGTTCTTCCTCGTCCTGCTCGTCGTCGGCGGCGGCCTCATGGCCCTCATGCAATGGGCCGGCATCCAGCGCGGCGATGTGCTCTGGTATGTCGGCAACATCGCCTTCACCGCCTTCCTCGTCCTGTTCGTGTTCCGCCTCGCCTCCCTGCCCCTGATCCGGCATTTCGGAGACATGGACGCCGACACCCACGGCTCGGCCCGCTTCGCAACCAACAAGGAAGCCCGCCCCCTCACCCGCGCCAGCTCGGGCCTCCTGATCGGCCGCGATCCGAAGTCGAAAAAGCTCCTGCGCTATGACGGGCCGGCCCATCTGCTGACGATGGCCCCGACCAGAACCGGCAAAGGTGTCGGCACCATCATCCCGAATCTGCTCACCGCCGACCGCTCCGTGATCTGCATTGACCCCAAGGGCGAAAATACCAGGATCGCCGGCCGCGCCCGCCAGAAGTTCGGCCCCGTCCACGTCCTCGACCCCTTCGGCGTCACCGGCCAGCCCTCGGCCGCCTTCAATCCCCTCGACCAGCTCGACCCGGCCGGCCTCGATGTCGCGGAAGATGCCAGCACCTTGGCCGACGCCCTCGTGTTCGATGAACCGGGCATGACCGGCGAAGCCCATTGGAACGAGGAAGCCAAGGCGCTCATTGCCGGCCTGATCCTCCATATTGCGGCCAACGAGCCGCGCGACAGGCGAAACCTCGCCACCCTGCGCGAAGCCCTCACCCTCGCCCCTGAAGCCTTCGCGGCGCTCCTGAAGGACATGCAGGCGTCAACGGCCGCCGCCGGCCTGATCGCCCGCGCCGCGAACCGCCACCTGGGCAAATCCGACCGGGAAGCGGCCGGCGTCCTCTCGGCCGCGCAGCGCCATACCCATTTCCTCGACAGCCCCCGCATGGTCGCCGTCCTCGGCCGATCCGATTTCCGCTTTGCCGATCTCAAGGCCAGGACCGCCACCGTGTTCCTCGTCCTGCCGCCCGATCGCCTCGCCATCTATTCCCGATGGCTGCGCCTGCTCGTCACCCAAAGCCTCACCGACATGGCAAGGGCCGCCAGCGCCTCCCCTGCCCCATCGGCCGGGCCGGTCCTCTATCTGCTGGATGAGTTCGCCGCCCTCGGCCACCTCGCCCCCGTCGAGCGCGCTATGGGCCTCATGGCCGGCTACGGCGTCCAGCTCTGGCCGATCCTGCAAGACGGGGTCGGAACAAGGTCTGTTCAAAATCCTGCGCTAAGGTCGAACGGAGCGTGAACCCTTGTCGCGCACCCGCATAATGGTCTGCCGGCTGGTCGCGAATTTCCTTGCTATCGCCGAAACGCTCATGCCCGTCGCGAGATCGTTGCGGACACCCTGCTTCTGTTCCTCGCTGAGCGTGAAGGGTCGCCCGAGGGTCTTGCCTTCCGACTTGGCGCGCTTGAGACCGGATTGCGTCCGCTCGATCAGCAGATCCCGCTCGAACTGGGCGACGGCATTGAGCACGTTCATGGTCATGGTGCCGGCCGAGCTGGTGAGATCGGCGCCGCCGAGCGCGAGGCAATAGACGCGGACGCCCATTTCGGCCAGTGTTCTGACGGTCGTGCTGACGTCGATCGCATCACGGCCGAGGCGGTCGAGCTTTGTCACGATCAGAATGTCGCCGGACTCCAGCTTGTCCATGAGCCGGGAAAAGCCGCGGCGGTGCGCGATGGCGGTGCTGCCGGAAACCGTCTCGGTGACGATCCGGCGCGGTTCGACCTGGAAGCCGGCGGCTTCGATTTCCTGAATCTGGTTCTCGGTCGTCTGGCCGGTCGTGGAGACGCGGACATAGGCGAAGGTGCGCGGCATGAGGGCAATTTTGTCCGAATAGGCTGTCCAAAATATCGCCTCTGTTCATAAGCCTGTCAATATAATTTGTGGACAGGGTGTTTCGCCCCTGTACGCAAACGTCCGTTTCCGGACAGAGGTTTGGCTACCAGCGCATATTGTAAGGAGTAAGAACGGTGGCCCGGCGGGCGCTTCTCAAGCCTCATGATCGACAAGAGCTTTTCGGCATTCCAACTGACGAAGACAGTCTGATCCGTCATTATTCCCTGTCCCCGGCAGATCGGCTGGAAATCGAGGTTCGCCGTCGCGAGCATAACCGGCTGGGCTTTGCGTTGCAGCTCTGCCTGATGCGTTATCCCGGCCGCGCGCTTATTGCCAACGAAGCCCTTCCCATGCCGATGCTCAACCATGTTGCCGAGCAAGTCGGAGCTGACCCAGCGTCATTCGAATTGTATGCTCGCCGCGAAGAAACACGCATGAACCACGTCGCGCGCCTGCTGGGCTATCTCGAAATGAGAAGCCCGACAGGCGAGGATCGACGCACGGCGCTCCTGGCAGCTATCGAAACAGCTTCAACAACCGACAAGGGAGCGGTGATCGCAAACGCAATCATCGCCACGTATCGGGAACGCCGGGTTCTGCTGCCGGTGGCGACCATGATCGAGCGCATGGGGTTGGCAGCGCGCGCAATCGCCCGCCGCCGTGCCGAGGCAGCGCTGATCTCGGATATCGACCCGGAAAAACTCGAAGCCCTCGATGCCCTGCTGGACGTTGATCCTGCAATAGGTCAGACGCGCTTTCACTGGCTGCGTTCCGCGCCCGACGCACCGGGAGCGGGGAATCTGATCGGTTTGACGGAGCGCATCATGTTCCTGCGCTCGCTCGGGATCGATCCCCGTTTGCAGGCCCGCATCCCCTCCGGGCGATGGGACCAGATGGTCCGGGAAGGTGATGCAGCACCGGCCTGGCTCGCCGGCGAATTTGGCGCCAGCCGCCGGCGTGCGACGATCGTGGTGCAGATCATCAAGCTCGGTCAGAAGCTCACCGACGATGCAGTAACCATGTTGGGCTCTGAGTAGCAACGGAACAGAAAACACACATAAGCTTGCCTACAGGTCGTCGATTCCTGCGGTTCGGGGATCGCGCAGCGGCCTGAGTTCGCCACGCGCGATGATTTCCGGCAGTGTGAAGGCGTAACGGCCGAGCATGTTGATGTGGCCGAAGCTCAACGGGGAAAGGTGGGCGACGTCCTCGGACTTCACCTCGTATCCTTCGGCGCGCAGCTGATTGAGAGCGGCGTCCATATAGATCGTGTTCCACAGGACGACGACGTTGACCACCAGGCCGAGCGAGCCGAGCTGGTCCTCCTGACCGTCGCGATAGCGCTGGCGCAGTTCGCCACGCTTGCCGTGGAAGATCACGCGCGCCAGCCTGTGGCGATTTTCGCCGCGGTTGAGCTGTATGAGGATGCGCCGGCGATAGCTCTCGTCATCGATGAACCGCAGCAGGTAGAGCGTCTTGATCAGGCGTCCCAGCTCCTGGAGCGCACGGGCCAGTTTCATCGGGCGATCGTTGGTCTGGAGGGTGCGGGTGAGCCCGGCGGCCCGCACGACGCCGAGTTTCAGCGACCCGGCGAGGCGCAGGAGGTCGTCCCAGTGGTCGGCGATGAGGCGCACGTTGATCCGGTTCGCCGCAAGCCCGTCGAGCAGGCCGTAATCAGCTTTCCTGTCCACCCGCCAGAACCGGGAGCCGCCGATGTCGGCGATGCGAGGACTGAACTGGTAGCCGAGGAGATGGAAGATTCCGAAGATCGTGTCGGTGTAGCCTGCGGTGTCGGTCATGATCTCGGTTGGAGAAAGCTCGGTTTCCTGCTCCAGGACGAGGGCCAGGAGATAAAGGCTGTCGCGCAACGTTCCGGGAATGGTGATCGCGTTGAGGCCGGTGTACTGGTCGGACGCCAGATTGTACCAGGTGACGCCGCGCTCGTGTCCGAAGTAGTGAGGATTGGGGCCGGAATGAATGGTGCGCACCGGCACGACAAAGCGCAAGCCGTCGGCCGAGGCAACTTCGCCGCCGCCCCAGGATCGGGCGAGTGGGACCGCGTTCTGCGCCGCCACCAGTGCTGCGTTGGCGGCGGTCAGCGTCTCGGCGCGCAGAAAGTTCTGTTTCACCCAGCTCAGCCGCGATCGGCGAAGCGCCGGGCTGTCCCGCCGGACAAGCGGCTCGAAGCCAGTATTGCAGGCTTCGGCCAGGAGAACCGCGCTGACGCTCGTCGCGATGTCCTCGGCGCGTGAACCACCTTCGCTCGCGTGGGTAAAATGCTCGGCAAATCCAGTCCGCGCCTGTATTTCGAGGATAAGTTCAGGCAGATCGACATGCGGGAGTCGGGTCTCGATTTCGGTGCGAAGCGCCACGAGGCTCGGCGGCTCCTCGATCTTGTCGAGCTGCGCGACCGACAGATCGACGCCGCCGGCCGTCGTCTCGAACGACAGCGCCGGGTTGGCGGGCGCGCGATCGGCGGTTTCCCGATAGGCGAGATCAAGGCGTGTCGAAAGCCGGGTCAGTTCCTCGTCGGCCGACGCCGAGACCCCGACCGTGCGACAAACGGCCGGGCGAGCCGCTTCCCAGGCCGCGCCGGACAGAAGACCCTTGCGTGGATCGGCGTAGCGCAGCGACCGGGACGCAAAGACATCCCGCCGGCGGATCGTGCGCCGGAGCTGATCAAGTACGCACAGCCGATAGCCGAACAGGTCAATCTTGCCGTCGGCCGCTTTCAACTGGCCAATCCACTCCTTCGGTGCGAAGGCGGCGGGTGCGGGTCCAGACCGTTTGACGCCATCTTGAAGGGCACGCACGTGTTCAACGGCATCCAGGAGCGACCTGCCCGCCGGAGCCGCGTCGAGGTCGAGCCCACGCAGCAGCGCCGGCGCGAAGCGAAACTGCCCCCGGTGTTTCCTGAGTTCGGCGAAATAGACGTCGTCGGGCGGCTCGGCGAGTGCACCCACCCGGTCATAGGCGGTTTTCAGGAGATCGCGCCCCACGGTCTCGAAGATGACGGCACGAACCTCGGCGTCCGGTGTCGCCTCGTCGAACAAAACGGCGGCGGCATCGCGCAGCTTCAGCGCAGCGGCATCGAGGTCGCGAAGCGAGCGCAGACGCGCCTCCCTTGAGGCCGCCTGCGCATTGGAAAAGATCGTCGTGGTGACGACGTCGAACAGATCGATGACGTCGTCGCTGGCGCTGGCCTCGAGTGTGCGGATGAACGCCAGAAGCGTTGCGGTCCGCCGATCGTCCGGAAGTCGGGCGACCGCCTGTGCCTTGGCAGCGGACGCGAAGCGGGCGAGCGCATTGATGCGACCAGGCGGCAGCCTGTCGATTTCCGGCAACCCTTCCGTGATGACGCGGATTTCGTCGAGACGCGCCAGCGCCCGGCTGATCTCTGGGCCGCTCTGGATATAAGGACCGTCCCGAAGGCGATCGAGGGGGCTCTGGCGGACACCTTCCGGCACCACGACGAGAGCGTCGAGCCGCTCTCGCTGTTCGGGCGTCACCTTGTCGACGAGGCGGCGGAACAGACGGGCATTGGCGCGCGCGCGAACGCGGGAGACCGTCCGCTCGAGCACCGACAGTCCCGGCAGCAAAACCTTGTTGGCGAGCAGAAAGGAAACAGCTCTATCGAACAGCGCCGAGGGCCGGTCGGTGCCGGTCCAGCAAAGGGCGTAGAGAAAGCGGCTCAGCCGGAACGACACGCCGGGATCGGTGACGGAGCGATAGCCATAGCGTGCCCGGATGCGCGGGATATGTCGCCAGCGCGCCCGGTCGTTCGCATAGGCGAAAATCGCGCCCGGATCATTGAGGCCGAGTTGCTCTGCCGCGTACCCCACGGCGGACGCCGGAGCTGTCGCAAGGTCCTCGAGAAACACCCCGAGCAGGCGAACCGATCCGAGCTGGACGGCGACGCCCAGGCGGTTGCGATCGCCGCGATGCTCGGCGACAAACGCGCGATCGGCGTCATCGAGATAGAAGTACCTGACCAACTGATCGGAGGTCGGCTCGTCCGCGAAACGACCGTAGCGCCGGACCTGGTCCTCGGTGAGGAAGCTGACCGGCACGGGCTCTCCTATTTCGCGGCGACCGAACGCTTCTTGAGAAGATCAGCGGCACGCGGGCGCGGTTGGCCCTTGCTGTCGACATAGGCATAGAGCGTCGACAGCGAGACGCCGAGCTGGGTGGCGACATCACGGGCGCTGTTTTCCCGGTCCGCCATCATCGCCATCGCGGTCTTAAGCTTCGGACGGGTCATCATCCGCGGCCGTCCGCCGGCGCGACCCCGGGCTCGCGCGGCGGCCAGACCTGCCATCGTGCGCTCATGGATGAGATCGCGCTCGAACTCGGCGAGCGTGGCGAAAATGCCAAAGACAAGTCGCCCCGTCGCCGTGGTCGTGTCGACGTCACCGGTCAGCACCTTCAGCCCGATCCCCTGCTTCTGAAGCTCGCCGACAAGCCCGACGACATGCGGCAGGGATCGTCCGATCCGGTCGAGTTTCCAGATGACAAGCGTGTCGCCCTCGCGAGCGGTGTCGAGTGCCTGGGCAAGGCCGGGCCGCTCGGTGGCGCGGCCCGAACAGACATCCTCGTAGATCTTCCGACAGCCAGCCTTTTCGAGCGCATCGCGTTGAAGGTCGAGGCTCTGCTCGGCCGTCGACACCCGCATATATCCGATCAGCATGGTGATGTTCGCCCCCTTCGTCTATCAACGTAGCGGGGGCCAGGTTTTCTGGCTATAGGTTTATCCAAGGCTTTATATGAAATCGGCAGATCGTCGCGCCAGATTCGCCGGCGTGTTGTTCCGAGGTGCAGAAAACCGGGGTTTGTTGCGATGCCCGACACAGACCACCGCCCGAATGTTCCGGACCTGCCGCCGGAAGACAAGATGGGCTTTGCCGTGCCGAAGACGCCGGCCCACTCGCTCATGCTCCTGAACCGCTACATGCGGACCGACATGCTGCAGCACATCCATGTGCGTCTTCACAAGATGAGGGATGAAAACGAGCCCGGTTCCCCTTTGCATCATATGGCGAAAAGCCTCGAACAGGTCATCGGCACCTGGGACGGCATCAACCTGGTCGAATGCTTTACCCGCAACCACCTCCATATCGATCCGGATTACGAATTCCGGCCGGAGCAGGATTACCTCCACGACATCAGGCTGATGAAGCATCACCTCAAATGCCACAGGTCAACGATCAAGGAGCTGGATCGCTGGCGCTAACGCCGTGCCGGAATGTCGGAAAGCCCACCTCGGCCGCTTAAGTGAGTTTTCTGTTCCGTTGCTACTCAATGCCCGATCCACCCGCCGACCTGGTGCAAGCTCTATTCAGGGAAAACCACGGCCGCGACGATAGCCCCCCGGCCGGCCCGCTCTCATCATCTAGGGCCGTAGGGACGGCCGGGGGGCGGGCCACACGCGCAAGCATTAGCGTATTTAGCTATTTACGTATCAACGTGCATAAGGCTCGATCGGCGGCAATCCGTGCTGTGCCAGAACGGCCGAAAGCCCGGCCTCGGCCATCGCCTGAATTGTCGTGCCCTCTGCATCTGCGAGCTGGCGAAGGCGCTGCCAGTCCGATCGCCGGACCTTGACCGTAAGCGCGACAGTCTCGCCCCCTCCCCTCTTTCGCCTCGGCGTCGGGATTTCCACGGCCGGGCGGTCGTCCTCGATCGCTGCAAGGCTGGTGGCTTCCGCGCCGGCCCTCGGGCGGGTGAAGGCCGCGAGGCCGGTTGCTTTCTTTGCCATAGGTTTCGCTCCTTCAATACGCTCTTACGTATTTAGCTATTTACGTTCTAAGGCGTCCTTGATCCACGCCCACAAAGCCCGGATTTCCTCGGCTGCCCTGCCCTCGGCCTCAAACTCCGTCACGGCGCTGCCGGTCGTGACGGCGCGGGCGAACGCGCGCCGGTCGGTAATCTCGCCGGGGACGATCGGCAGGCCGTAGGCTTCCAGCGCCGCGCGCGTCTCCCCGATCTCGGGCGCGCGGAACGGGCAGGCGGACAGGACGAACGCACCGCGCACCTTCGCGGCCGTCACGATCTCGACGGCGGCCGGGACCGCAGCGAGGTCAAACGCGGAAGGTCGGACCGGAATCAAGACCAGCTCCGACCTTCGGGCTATCTGGCCGGCCGCCGGGGCGGCATGGGGCGGGGCGTCCACTACTGCCAAGGTCATACCCTCGCCCTCGGCCGCCCTAAGCGCGGCGTCCAACTCCCCGGCCTGCGCCGTGGCGACGATCGGCGTTCCGGCTTCCCGCGCGCTCGCCCATGCGGTCGCGCTTTCCTGTGGGTCCGCGTCGATGACGCAAACCCGTTCGCCGGTCGCCTCGGCCGCCACGGCGGTATGAACCGAAAGCGTGGTTTTTCCGCTCCCGCCCTTCTGGCTCAAAAACGCAATGACGTTCATGCGTCAATCCTTCTTTGCGTGAATACGTATTAAAGCATATAGCTAAGGACGTTAATACGTCTTTAAGTTAGTGCGGCCATTCCTCGGCCGGCCAGTCCCGCGACGTGTGAATGACGCGCACGATCACGACGCTTTCCCGGCCCGCTACGTCCCGCAGCTCATAGGCGATGATGTAGGGATGACGGGCGAGGGACTTTTCATAGGTCCCGCTCACCCGCCCCGGCCGGCCGGTCGCAAATTCGCCGAGCTTGTTCCCGGCGTCCTCGATCGCGTCCACGACCCGTTCGGCGGCGAATGGGTTGTCCTCTGCGATATAGCGCAGGATTTCGAGGTTATCCCGCTGCGCCTCAATCGACCAGACAACCGGCCTCATCCGCGCGCGGCTTTCCGGCGCTTCGCTTCCTCGATAACCTCACGCATTTCCGCGACGGCCTGCGCATGAGGGATCACTCGGCCGGCCGCCGCATCAGCCATGCCGCGCTTGATACCGTCGATGATTTCAAGCTCGCGATCGACATAGGCGGCGACGGCCTCGCCGGCGAGGAAGGATTTGCTTCGCTGCGTGTCGTTCGCGATCCGGTCGAGCTTTTCTTTCACATCGGCCCTAACCCGAATCGTCATGGTGGTGCTGGCGGTCATGGAATCGCCTCCGTGTGTTGAATTGTGTACATCCTAGCACGGTTTCCCAGCCGCCGCTATCGCCTTCTATCAAGGTAATACGTTTACACGTCAATACGTATTAACGTAAATAATTAAGCACCGCCCTTGCCCCTCGCTCCCTCTCGAAAGCCCATAGGACGCTGGCCGCAGGCGCGAACGGTGCGGATTAGGTGGTGAGGGTGCCGCTTCCCGGCCCGCTTATACGCGGGCCGGAACCGCCGCAGGGCCGCGAAAGCGGCCCGAACAGCGGCGACCGCTTATGTTTCCCCTTTTAGATATAGATGAGATGGGGATTCAGTCTGGTTATCGGACTCACGTTTCATCACACTCTTTGCCAGCATCACGAGGGCCTTTCCGAGCGGGCCATCGCCGGCGTCGAGCTGCGTTCGCTCATCGAGGGGCAGGGTGGTCTTGTAGGCGTTAATTGCCTCGCTCCAAGCCCGCTGATCCTGTCCATGATCGGCAGGCGGGGGCGAGGCCTTGCCGAACCGGCCGAGAAACTGACGGGCCTTTTCCGGCAGGGACAGGCGATAGGCGTTGCTCGTCTGCTGGACCTGTGGGCCGCGCCCCTCGTTGCCGGTCGGCTCGTAGCGCCGCAGCCAGTCGATGAAACCATGCGCCCGCAGGTTCTTCAGCGCCCGCACGATCGAATCCCGCGACCGGCCGAGCCGATCCATGATCGTGGTGATTGATGGCTCAAGCCGGCCGGTGCGGAAGTCGATGAGATTGACGAACAGCCGCAGCACGTCGAGCGCCACCGATCCTAGCGGGCCGCTGCGCTCGCCCTTCTCGTGCAATCCGGCCTCGTTGTAGATTTCGGCCGCCTTCAAGATCGCCTGCACGTCCTTGCGTGTCGTCGGCCGCCATATACGACCCTCCGATCGCCCCCGGATATGACTATGCCGGCGAACTGGCGTCGGGCATCGCTCGGCCGGGGGGGGCAGGACCAGGCTAAAGGTTCCCTGTCCTGATCCCTGCAAGGCGGCCCGGCGCTCATGGGCGAGCGTCGTAAGCTCCCCGGCCTCGTCGTCGGTGAGCTGGCCCGCGCCGTATCGGCTCCAAACCTCCCGCATGATCTCATCAAGCGCGTTCCCGCGCGCGCAGCCGATCGCGGCCGCGTAGTGCGTCCTCAACATATGCCCTCGTCCTTCCATTTGAAGGACATGACGGCGCGGACGGCAGGCACGGCGCTCCCGTTTCCGCAAGAATCAATCTTGCGAATTGGAGTGCTCTAGCGTAGATAGGGGGAGACTTATCGGCCCCGGCTCTACGGTGTGTCTGACGGCCTACAAAAACGCTCGACCGTTGGCGCGGTCGGGCGTTTTGCCGTTATGTCCCTTGCTTCGCTTCGATATAGAACCTCAACGCTTCTTCGATGATCGGCGCGCGAGCTGACGCGCCCCGTTGCTCCTTGATCCTGTCGATTGCCTCGACAAGCTCGCCCGGAACATAGGTATTCAACGCCACGCGGCCGGCCGCGATCTGCCGCGCCCTGTGGGCGGCAACGCCCCTGCGAATCTCTTCCGCGCGTTCCTTCATGTTTACAACTAAGAGCAAGCCGCCCGATTCTGCAATCCCTTGCGGAAGGAACCGGGAAAGGCACTACTTCTAGGATCGGCAGCTAAACGTAGTAACGTCAATGCGTATTCACGTTATTGCGTTCTATAGCCCGGTAGAGCGTGGCGCGATGCACCCCAAAAAGCCGGGCGACTTCCGCCACCGGCTTCTTGTCCTCATGGATGAGCTGGCGGGCGTGGGCGATCTGCTCGGCCGACAGGGCAGGGGAAGGACCAAACCGCACACCTCGGGCTTTCGCCGCGATCCGGCCGGCGCTCGTGCGGTCCACGATCAAGCTGCGCTCGAAATCCGCGATGCCGGCGAACACGGTCAACACCATGCGCCCGGCCGGCGTCGTGGTGTCGGCCCACGGCTCGGCCAGCGAGCGCAGGCCAGCGCCGGCCTCTTTGATCCGCTCCGCGATCGCCAGAAGGTCGGCCGTCGATCGCGCGAGGCGGTCTAGCCGGGTGATCGTCACCACGTCGCCGGCGCGCAAGTGGTCGAGCATCCGCACCAGCTCGGGCCGGTCGCGCTTCGCCCCGGAAGCCTTTTCCTCGAAGATGCGGACGCAGCCGGCCGCGCCAAGGGCGGCCCGCTGCTGCTCCAAGTCCTGCCCGCGTGTCGAGACGCGGGCATAGCCGATGAACACCCGGCCGGCGTCGGAATCTGGTTGGCGGTTCACGGCCCCCCCTGTCGCAAATCATGTCGCAAGTGGCGTAGCACTTGCGACAAAGACATGCGACACGAAAACCCCTGATTTTCCGGGTGTGACTTTGATCGCTATTTGGCGCTGATTATCAGCGCTATTTGGCACGATAAGAGACTGTTGCGAAACTCGCCTTATTCGGGTTTTCCCGGCATCAAGTCGATCAGCATCTGCTTGCAAGTGACAGAGCCGGCCACTCCGTAGCTAGCGCTCCATTCGATACGAATCTGGTCGTCTACCTTGGAGATTTCCAAATTGAAAAGGATACCAGGCACCAAGTCAAAATCGACGCAGTTGACCGCACTCACGCCCTCAAGGGTAAATGTGACTACCGCGTGCTTGTCGAGGACGAAATAGCCTTCGGCATCCACTTGGTCTGTCATGTTCCAAGCGTGGATACGCAGCATTCCCGCGCCCTTGCTGGAGAACATGAGTTCAAGCAATTCAGCGTCATGGAAAGATGGCGTACGTCCAAACCACTCAAGGAGGGCCTTTCCTCCGGGAATATCAGATAGGATGGATTTAGGTAGCATCGTGACCGTTCCGCTCACTTCCATAGGCTGTAGCGCCGCGAAGCGCTCTGTAGAGGGTCGCGCGATGCACACCTATGAGCTGGGCGATTTCGGCAACCGGCCTGTTGTCCTCGTTGATGAGCTGACGTGCATGCTCGATCTGCTCAACGCAAAGGATTGGGGGCCGCCCGAACTTCACACCCTGCGCTCTGGCCTCGATTCTGCCGGCGCTGGTACGTTCCGCAACCAAACCCCGCTCGAACGCCACGATCCCGGCCAGAGCGATCAGCATCTCGCTTCCGTCTGGTGTCGTCGTGTCGGCCCATGTCTCTGCCAGTGACCGCAATCCGGCGTTGGCCTGCTTGATCCGCACGGCGATCGCCAAAAGCTCGGGTCTGGAACGGGCAAGGCGATCAAGGCGCGTGACCGTCACCACGTCGCCGGCGCGCAGATGATCGAGCATCCGTGTCAGCTCGGGCCGATGGGGCTGCGCTTCGAGGTCGTCTTCCTCAAAGATTCGGTCGCAGCCGATCGCGCCAAGGGCAGCGCGTTGCTGTTCGAGGTTCTGCCCCTTCGGAGAAAGGCTTGCATATCCGATCATCATGAGGCGATGGCCTCGGCAGGGTGACGACCCAAGGTGCGATAGACGGTCGGCCGCGAGATCGAAAACACCTCGGCGAGATCGCTGATCGAATAGTCGCCGGTGTCGTACATCCGGCGCAGCTCCTTTTGCTGGCGCTCGGAGAGCTTCGGCTTCTTGCCGCGCAGTTTTCCCCTGGAACGGGCGAGCGCCATTCCCTCGCGCGTCCGCATCCGGATCAGATCGGCCTCAAACTCGGCGAAAGTGGCGAGGATGTTGAAGAACAGTTTTCCCATCGGATCAGATGGATCGTGGACGCTCGCCCCGATCTGCAACCTTACACCCCGCGCGGCAAGGTCATCCCCGATCGCACGCGCATCAGGGACGGAGCGTGCGAGGCGGTCGAGCTTGGGCACGACGAGCGTATCACCATTGCGCACGGCGGCAAGCGCCTGGTCCAGACCGGGCCTTGCCCGGTTCGTGCCGGTGAAACCATGATCGGTGTAGATGCGATCCGCCGTGACGCCGAGCTTTCGCAAAGCATCCTTCTGAGCCGCGAGGTCCTGCTTGTCGGTCGAGCAGCGGGCGTAGCCGATGAGCGTATTCGTCATGCCTGAATCTGTAACGTAAGGGGCTCCTTAAACGCAAGAAATATAGTACCATGCAAATGAGACGAACGACTTCCCGGCAAAATCAGGCTTTTTGGCCTGCCGGGATGTGACGGAGAAACCGTCCGTTGAACGATCCTCATTCGGACAGGGGGGATTCGTGAGCAATGTAGAGGATGGCGAGACGGATGCTGCCAAGCGCCTCGCCCTGTTGCGCCCCTATATCGACGGCGAAGCATCGCTAACGAAGGTGGCCGCTGCCGCCGGCATCCCGCTCCGCACGGCCCGTCGCTGGATCGCCCGGATGCGTGACGGTGGGCCGGCCGCTCTCGGACGCAAGCAGCGCACGGATGCCGGAAATCGGCGGCTTGATGCCGATCTGATCGGGTTTGTCGAAGGGCTGGCGCTCACCCGGCCACGCCTGTCAATCGCGACCATTCATCGTCGCGTCTGCAAAGTCGCGGGGGAAAAGGGTTTGCGGCCGCCTTCCTACGCCAGCGTGCATTCGATCGTCGGAGAGATCGACCCTGCCACCCTGACGCTTGCCCATGAAGGCGAGGCCGCTTTCCGCGACCGTTATGAGCTGATCCACCGGCATCGCGCAGAACGACCGAACGCGACATGGCAGGCTGACCACACTCAGCTCGACATTCTGATCCTCGACGCTAACGGAACGGCAGTCCGCCCATGGCTGACGACCGTGATCGACGACTATTCCCGCGCCGTCGCGGGTTACATGGTGTTCCTCGGGGCTCCTTCAGCGCTGAACACGTCGCTGGCACTGCGGCAAGCGATCTGGCGAAAGCCTCAAATCGATTGGCCGGTCTGCGGGATTCCCGATGTGCTGCATGTCGATCATGGGTCCGACTTCACCAGCATCCATCTCGACCAGGCCGCCGCCGATCTGCGCTTTCAGATCATCTATTCCACCGTTGCCCGTCCGCAGGGGCGTGGCAAGGTCGAGCGCTTGTTCGGCACGATCAACACCGAGTTGCTGCCCGAGCTGCCGGGCCACCTTCTCAAAGGAAAGCCCGCGTCCACGCCCCGTCTGTCGCTGCCGGAACTGGATACCGCGATCAGGGCCTTCATCGTGGGGAACTACAATACGAGGAAGCACAGCGCTATCGGTGTGGCCCCGATTGAATCATGGCGTGGCAAGGGTTGGCTGCCCCGTCTTCCGGACGATCTGGAAGCGCTCGATACATTGCTGGTTATGGTCGCGAGGCCCCGCGTTATCCGCCGCGACGGAATCCACTTCGAGGGACTGCGCTTCCTCAGTTCAACGCTCGCGGCCTATGTTGGAGAGCCCGTGACTATCCGCTTCGATCCGCGCGACATGGGCGAAATACGGGTCTTTTATCGGAATGCCTTCCTATGCCGCGCCGTCAACGCTGAACATGCCGATCGGAGCGTCACCCTGAAGGACGTGCAAGCCGCCCGCTCCGCCCATCGCCGAAAGGTGCGGCAGGAGATCAAGGAGAAGCGGGGACGCGCCGCTGATCTGTTGCCAGCTTCGCCAGCCCAGGTTTCCACTCCGCCGAAGCCGAAACTGGAAACGCCCCTGCCAGCTCGGCCGCGTCTTCGCATCTACGCCGAGGACAGGTGGTGATGGTGCATCAAGACGGCGAGCGAGCCGGCGCCTTCATCGTCACCCGCGAGCATCGCCGCTTTGCCGAGTTCGCCGACGCTGTTCGCAAGCACCGCTATATCGGTGTTTGTCATGGTCCCGCCGGTGTCGGAAAGACCCTTTCCGCCCGGCGCTACGCACGATGGCACATCGCCCAAACCCTGCTTGATGAATGGGGGCAGAGAGAGGAATCGGACGCCAAGGTCTATGCGGCTCTAGCCCGATCGCGCTCGGTCTTCTACACGCCGACAGTGGGAGCCACGCTCGCCGAGCTGCGCAAGGATTTGCCCCGCCTGCTGTCCCGCGTCGATATCTGCGTTGACCAACACGTGAGGCCGCAGGGCACTTCTCCTTCTCGCCACCGCTCCAGCCATGTCGAACTGATCATCATCGATGAGGCCGAACGTCTTTCGATGACGGCCCTCGAATATCTCCGGGACGTGTTCGATCGCGACGGTATCGGCCTGATCCTGATCGGAATGCCCGGCATCCAGATGAGGCTTTCCCGCTACCCTCAGCTCTATAGCCGTGTCGGCTTCGCCCATATGTATCGGCCCTTGCAGGATGAGGAACTGACATTCGTTCTCACCCGGCGCTGGCGGCAGCTCGGACTCGACCTCGATGACGCAGACTTCACCGACGCTCAGGCCGTCGCAACGATCGTCCGGATCACCGGCGGCAACTTCCGCCTCGTTCATCGGCTGTTCGTCCAGATCGAGCGCATCTTGCGCATCAACGGACTCAAGGCGATCACCGACGATGTGGTGGAGGCTGCGCGATCCGTCCTCGTGATCGGTGCCAATTAGCGCTGATAATCAGTGCCAATTACCGATCAAATTCACAGGTTTCGTGTCGTATATCTTTGTCGCAAGCGACAAGACATCCGCGACGTGATCTGCAACAAAGGAAGCCGTGACCGCCAGCCGGATTCCAATGCCGGCCACGGTTGGACCCGGGGTGGAATGACGGAGGATGGCTCAGCTCAGCTGAAAGCCCAGCCGGTCCAGTTCGGCCGTGATGCCCGCCCAGTCCGCGCAGGCGCGGGTGGCGCCGCTGGATGTGAGGCGCTGGCCATGGTCAGCGTCGCTGTGGCCGCCGCCGGTGTAGCCGATGGCTTTCATGCCCGCCGCGACCGCGCCCTGAACGCCGAAGTGCGAATCCTCGATCACCACGCAATCGGCCGGGTCGGCGCCCATCTTTTCCGCCGCGAGCAGGAAGATGTCGGGCGCGGGCTTGCCGTTCCTCACCATCGACGAGGAGAAGATCGCTTCGCCGAAATGGGAGGCGAGGCGCGTGACGTCGAGGCTGTGGTGAATGCGCTCAAGTGAGGACGAGGACGCCACGCAGCGGCCGATCTTCAGGTCGGACAGGAAATCGGGCAGGCCGGCGGTGGGCTGAAGCCGTTCGGTGAACAGCGCCTTCGTTTCGAGCCAGAGGTCGTCCGGCGCATGGTCGGGATAGCGATGGCCGGTCAGTTCCTCGATGCGGGCGACGATATCGGCCTGCTTCATGCCGAAGCACTGGCTGACGATGCCGACGCCCACGCCGGGCATGCCATGACGTTCATAGACGCGTTCATAGGCCAGCACGGCCAGCGGCTCGCTGTCGACGAGAACGCCGTCGCAGTCGAAGATGATGAGCTGTGATCCGGTCACGGTTTTCTCCTGATCGGGGTTTTTGCGATTGCGGGATTGATCAGCTGCCGGCGACGCCGAGGGCGGCCGCGCCTTCCAGCGCCGGCTTCATGCGCTGCATGGCATGGCGCGCGGCGGGCTGGTCTGGGGCGATCCAGTTGGGTTCGCAGCCGAGAAAGCGGTCGAGGAAGGCCACGGCACAGGCCGGCACTTCGGCGACGTTCTCGCGATAGGACCACCATGTGCGCAAATCGTCGGCGCAGGCGGCGATGGCCGGAACGGTTCCGAATTCCTGCTCGTGGATCGCCGCCACCGCCGAGATGCAATAATTGGTGTAGAGAAACCCTTCCGGCCAGAAACGCACGATTTCCTGCGTTGCCATGGAAACGCCGATCGCGCCGGCGGGGACCTGCGTCCCTGTTACGGCGCTGGCCGGGTTCTGCCGGATCAGCTCGCGCAGGGCCACGCCCGCCGCGAAAACGATGAAGTCGGCGCGGTCGACGCCGGCATATGCCTTCTGGCCTTCGACGATTTCGATCCAGTCGAGAAAGGCGCGCGTGAGGCGGGCGTCGTCGATCCTGAAATGGACCCCGCCGGCCCCGGCCACCGCCTTCGCACTGGCGCGGAAAGTGGCGCGGAACCAGCGCAGGCGGCGCAGCCTGTGGCGCAGATCCGGCATCGCGGCCAGTTCGTCCTTGAACCGAAGGTCCATCGTCCATCCTTTTTGCGCGCGCAATCTCAGCCCTCTTCGCGGGCAATTCTAGCATGGCGGCGGCGCGCGCCACAGCCAGCGGTCAAATCATACATATTGACACTCAAGAAAACAAATGTTCTCTAGATGGTGAATGCGCCAAAGGCGTGCATCCGCCTGGAGCATCGGAGGAAAGCTGATGGCGATCTGGCAATGGGCCTTGCTGCTGCTGGCCGTCGTATGGGCCTTGCAGGCCTTCGGCGTGTGGCTTCAGATGCGGCATTACACCGATGTCTTCAAGGGCATCACCAACAAGTACAAGGATGGTTTCGCCGGCGCGGGAAATTTCAGGGGCAGGTTCCGGAAGGGCACCATCGTGCTCGTCGTGGTCACCCCGGATCTGGTGGTGCGGCGGCTCCTGATCATGAGCGGGCGTTCCGTGTTCACCAAGTTCAGGCGTCATGAGGAATTCGAGGGCAGGACCCTCGACGAAATCCGGTCCAACCCCGCCGTTCTGGGGGAGGGGGAACCGGGGGTGGCCGAGGCCGTCAGGCGCGCGATCGGGCAGATCGACCGGGCGCGGTCGGAGCCGGAGGGAAGGCCGGGCTTGTCCGGCCTGAGTGCAGCAGGGGTTTGAGATAACGGCCCGCCGCCGCCTTTTTTAAGGGCCCGGCGTTTCGCCAAAGGAGGAAACATGTCTGTCATATCATTGTTGGCGCCGCACGCCGACATGGCGATGCAGAACCTGCATGTCGCAGGCGCCATGGTTCACGATGCGGCATTGCACGGCAAGCTTGCCGTGGAGCATGCCTCTGACCATCTCGTCATCCTCGCCCAGGCGACGGATGGCGGCAACATCACCGCCGACGAGTTCCGCGAACGGCTGAGCGAGGTTCGCCCGGAAGAGCAGCTCGGCTGGCTGAGCGCCGCCGGCAAATATTTCATCGGCATCTTCCAGAAGGGTGGCGAGGTCTTCGCCGGCTTCGTCACCGGCATCATTCCCACGCTGGTCGTGCTCATGACCGCCTTCTACGCCATCACCGAACTGGTGGGCGAGGAGCGCGTGCACGGCATCGCCCGCAACGCGGGGCGCATCGCGCTGACCCGCTACACCGTGCTGCCGGTGCTGGCCGTGTTCTTCCTGACCAATCCGATGGCCTACACCTTCGGCTCGTTCCTGGACGAGAAGTACAAGCCGGCCTTCTACGACGCGGCGGTATCTTACGTGCATCCGCCGCTCGGCCTGTTCCCGCATGTGAACCCCGGCGAATATTTCGTCTGGGGCGGGGTTCTGGTGGCGCTGTTGGAGCTGGAGAAAACCGGAGCGGTGGCGGGCGGATATCATATCCGCGTGGCGATCTGGTACGCGCTTGTCGGTCTCGTCGTGATCCTGCTCAAGGGCATGCTGACCGAGCGCATCACCGCCATCATGGCGCGCCGTCAGGGCGTCGAGCTCTAGGGGCGGGAGGGACACATGGCAAAGACCTACAAGGCAGTCAGAATCTCGCGCGGACCCAGCGGCTGGGGCGGCCCGCTCGTCATAGAGCCGACGCAGCAGCGCGACAAGATCGTCTCCGTCACCGGCGGCGGCATTCATCCGGTCGCCCGGCGCATCGCCGAACTGACCGGCGGCGAAGCGGTCGACGGCTTCAAGTCGCCGCCGATCGAAAGCGAAATGGCGGTCGTCGTCGTCGATTGCGGCGGCACGGCGCGCTGCGGCGTCTATCCGCGCAAGCGCATTCCCACCGTCAACCTGATGCCGGTCGGGCAGGCGGGGCCGCTCGCCCAGTTCATCACCGAAGACATCTATGTGTCGGGCGTGACATCGGCCACCATCGCGCCGGCCGAGGGCGGCGAAGCGGCGACGGGCGCGGGCGCTGCCGCCTCTTTTGCGGCCGGAGCGGCTTCGCCCGCCGCTGCCGCCGCGCCCCGGGAAAGCGAAGGCGGGATCGTCGGCCTGATCAGTTCCATCGGCCGCGTCATGGGCCGCATCGTCGGCATCTTCTTCAATGCCGGGCGCCGCACCATCGATCAGGTGATCCGCAACGTTCTGCCGTTCATGGCGTTCGTGACGATGCTGATCGGCCTGATCCTCTATACCGGCATCGGCGACGTTCTGGCCCAGCCGATGGGGCCGCTGGCCAACAACATCGTCGGCCTGCTGATCATCTCGGCCATTTGCGGCCTGCCGTTCCTGTCGCCCATTCTGGGGCCGGGCGCGGTGATCGCGCAGGTGATCGGCGTCGCCATCATCGGCCCGCAGATCGCCAATGGCACGATTTCGCCCGCAATGGCCCTGCCGGCGCTGTTCGCCTACAACACGCAGGTGGGCTGCGATTTCGTGCCGGTCGGCCTGGCGCTCGGCGAGGCCAAGCCAAAGACCATCGAGATCGGCGTGCCGGCGGTGCTCATCAGCCGCCAGATCATGGGCCCGGTATCGGTTCTGATCGCCTGGGTGGTCAGCCTGATCGTTCTGTAGGCAAAAAGAAAAGCGAGGTTCGCCAAATGACGGTTCTTCTGAAGTCGCGGGTTACGGATGTCGGACCCGAGGTGGCGGACCTTGCGGAGGGCGGCGTTCTCATTCTGTTCGCGGAAGGCTCGCCGCCGGAACTGGCCGAGGTTTCCGTGCTGCACCGCACGGAGGAAGGCCCGAGCGCGGATGCGCCGCAGATCGGTGCATCCATCGCCATCGGCCCGGTCACGGCGACCATCACCGCGATCGGCCCGGCGGCATGGGCCAAGGTGCGCGAGATCGGCCATGTCGTCATCACCTTCAACGGCGCCGCAAACGCCGAACGGCCCGGCGAAATCTGCGCCTCGCCGGTGGAGAGCGACGAACTCGTGGCGGCGCTGACGCCGGACGCCACGATCACCATCGCGGCCTGAGACCGGCGGCGCAACGGGTAGAGCCGTTCATGGTTTCGCGGAATCGCCGAACGGCTCCAGGTTTTTGTTTGGTCGCGTTTGCGAACTTCTGTTCGTCTTTACGGCATTTATGCGACGCAGAATATTTCCGTCCGGCAAAGGGACGCTCCAGGCAAACAAGGCAGAGTGAAGGCGATGGAACGCTCGACAATCGTCAGGGTGCACGATGGTCTGCACGCTCGTCCGGCCACGCGGTTCGTCAGGCTCGCGAAGAGCTTCGAATCCGAAATCGAGATCGTGCGGGACGGCAAGGCCGTCAGCGCCAAGAGTTCGGTCAGGCTGATGCTGCTCGGCGTCAAGGAAGGGCAGGAAGTCATCGTGCGCGCCGATGGAGCGGACGCCATCGAAGCGGTGGACATGCTGATCGCCTTTCTGGAAAACCCGAAGGCGGGGCT
>JAZIHP010000028.1:0-43994 GCA_036678505.1 Alphaproteobacteria bacterium | reverse complement strand
CTGCATGATCTCTACGGGGTGGTGGGGGCCGCCGAAGCCGGCTGCGGCGTCGGCCACGATCGGCGCGAACCAGGTGTCGACCGAAAGGCCTTTGCCTTCCGCCGTCTCGATCTGGTCGGCGCGCTGGAGCGTGCGGTTGATGCGCCTGGCCAGTTCCGGCGCGGCATTGGCCGGGTAGAGCGACTGGTCGGGATACATGGCCGAGGCCGTGTTGGCGTCGGCGGCGACCTGCCAGCCCGACAGATAGATGGCCTTCAGGCCGGCGCGGACCATCTGCATGGCCTGGTTGCCCGACAGCGCGCCCAGCGCATTGACGAAATCTTCCTCATGGATGAGCTTCCACAGGCGGTTGGCGCCGTTTTCAGCCAGCGTGTGCCTGATCTGCACCGAACCGCGCAGCCGCTTCACGTCTTCCGGGGCGTAGGGACGCTCGATGCCTTCGAAACGGCCTTCCGGCGCGGACGGGACGAGGTTGTAAAAATCGGTCATTTACAGCTCCAGCAGTTCAATTGTGACAGTCTCTGGCATTCGCCCGCCATCCGGATTGGCGTCTGCCGCTGCGACTTGATTTACATTGCGGTGCGGCAAAGGCGAGAAAAACCGGGAATATCCAGCAAAAATAAAGGAAAACCTGTGTTGTGTTTGACAGATCGCGGTTGTAAATTTGTCAAAATTGTAAAAGACGGTGATTGTGGAAATCAGCGCCAGTTTTGTAAAATCATGTAAAACAGTGTGGCCATGGCTGAACAGAAGATCTTTGCGGGCCCCCGCATCCGCCGTATCCGCAACGCCAAGGGGCTGACCCAGACGGCGATGGCCGAAGGGCTTGGCATCTCGCCCTCCTATCTCAACCTGATCGAGCGCAACCAGCGGCCGCTGACCGTGCAGCTCATCCTGCGGCTGGCGTCGGTCTACAAGGTCGAGCCGGAGGAATTGCAGGCGCAGGCCGGCGGCTCGATCGCCGCCTTGCGGGAAATGTTCGCCGATCCGCTGCTTTCGGGCGAACTGCCGGGCGAGCAGGAACTGGTCGAGGTGGCGGAGGCCGCGCCCAATGCGGCGGCGGCGATGATCAAGCTCTACCGCGCCTATCGCGAGCAGGCCGATCGCCTGTCGGATCTCAACGAGTTGCTGGCGCGCGAGGGGCGGGGCACGGCGCTTTCCGGCGCGCGCCTGCCGATGGACGAGGTGCACGAGGTGTTCGAGCGGCGGCCGAACCATTATCCGGCGCTGGAGGAGGAGGCGGAGGCCTTCATCCGGCTGCTGGAGCCGGGCGACGATCTCCATGGCGCGCTGAAGGCGTGGCTCAAGCGCGAATATGGCGTCACGGTGCGGGTGCTGCCGGTGGCGACCATGCCCAACTGGCGCCGCCGCTACGACCGCCATTCGCAGCGCCTGTTCCTGTCGGAGCGGCTGTCGCCCTTCGATCAGTTGCGCGAAGTGGCGATGGAAGCCTGCCTGATGCGCATGTCGGTGGCCATCGCGGCCGAGATCGCCGCGCTGAAGCTGTCGAGCGACGAGGCGCGGCGGCTGGCCCGCTTCGAGCTCGGTCGCTATGCCGCCCATGCGCTGATGATGCCCTATCAGGGCTTTCTGGCGGCGGCCCAGCGCGCCCGCTACGATGTCGATGTGCTGCGCTCGCGTTTTTCGGTGTCGTTCGAGCAGGCGGCCAACCGGCTGACCATGCTACAGCGCCAGGGCAGCGCCGGCGTGCCCTTCTTCATGCTGGAAGTGGACAATGCCGGCCATCCCTTCCGCAAGGCGGGCGGCGCCGGCTTTCCGCACAGCCGCTTCGGCGGCGGCTGTCCCAAGCTCGCCGTCCATGCCGCCTTCACCCAGCCGGGACAGATTTTCGTCGAAGCGGTGGAGATGCCGGACGGGGCGGAGTTCCTCACCATGGCCCGGACGCTGGAAGGGCCGCAGGGCGCCTTCAACGAGCGGCCGCGCCGCACCGCGCTGCTGCTTGGCTGCGACATCGCCTACAGGGACGAGGTCGTCTACGGCGCGGCCCTGCCGGGATCGGGCACGATGACACAGGTTGGACCGGCCTGCCGGCTGTGCGAGCGGCCGGGGTGCCTGTCGCGCGCCGCCCCGCCGGTGACGCGCCCGCTCGGTCTCGATGAGATGGTGACGGGTCTCAGCGCCTTCGATTTCCAGTAGAAACGGCCCTCCGAGGCCCATGCTTCGGGCCTTTCTGGACCTTCTTCCGCCCGGCTCCGTGCGTTAAAGCATGTCGCCCGAAAGCGGGAACCGGTTTCGGGACGAAAACAGGAGCTTGAAGCGCAGGGAGCTGATCTGAAAGGTCGCGGCGCGCTTCAAGGCCGCCGCATCTGCGGTGCGGCGCTTGGGGAGGGTGGCATGGCTGAGGTTGCATCGTCCGCTGCCGATGCGGCGCCGGCGCGGGTGTCGCGATATGGCGCCGCGCTGGTCTTTCTGTCGGCCCTGCTGTGGAGCCTTGGCGGGGCGATCGCCCGCTATATCGATGCGGCAGATCCATGGGCGGTGATTTTTTGGCGATCGGTCTGGGCGACGGCTTTTCTCATCGCCTACATGCTCTGGCGCGATGGCTGGCGCGGCACGGTGCGGATGTTCCGCGACATGGGCTTGCCGGGGCTCGCCGTGGCAGCCTGCTTCGCCACCGCATCGATCTGCTTCGTGGTGGCGCTTTCCTACACCACCGTCGCCAACATCCTGCTGATACAGGCCGGCGTTCCGCTGATTGCGGCGCTGTTTGCGTGGGTGGCGCTGCGTGAGGCCGTGTCCGGCGGCACATGGGTGGCGATTTTCTTCGTCATCGTCGGGGTCGGGGTGATGGTGTCGGAAACGCTGGGCGGTTCGGTTTCGCCCATCGGCGACGGATTGGCGCTGGCCATCACCTGCGCGCTGGCCACGGCCACCGTCATCACCCGCCGCTTTTCCAATGTGCGCATGACGCCGGCGACCTGCCTCGGCACCGTCCTTGCGGCTCTGCTGGCGCTCACGCAGGCATCGTCGCTCGGCGTATCGGGGCATGACATGGGCTTCCTGTTCGCCTTCGGGGTGATCAATCTCGGCCTCGGCCTTGCCTGTTTCGCCACCGGGGCGCGGTTGATTCCTGCGGCCCTGGCCGCGCTGCTCGGCACCTTCGAGACCATACTCGGGCCCGTCTGGGTGTGGCTGGCGCACGCGGAAGTGCCTTCGGGACGCACGCTGACCGGTGGCGCCATCGTGTTTGCCGCCCTGCTCGTGCATATCGCCCGCGAATTCAGGCGTCGTTCGCAACCGTCCCGGCCGGGCGTCAGCGGCCTGCCGGCCCCGAACTGATCCTGTCCGGCGGCAATGCAGGGGCCATTGACAAAGCCTCTGTGGCGCAGGCAGGCTGGAACGGAGGCAACAGAGAGACAGGCCGATCTTGCCATTGCTCGCACCCTTTCGTCAGTGCCCGGCCACCCTCGTCGATGACCGGCCGGGGCTATTCCGGGGCAGGTCGCGGGGCTCCGCCGTCTTGCCGGAAAGGGTTTCTTCGCAGAACCGGCGAACTTTGCGCGAACGCCGTCGCGCGCCGGCCGAAAGTCGCTTGTTGATCCTGAGAAAGCTCAATAGATTGAAATACATGTCCGGCAGAACCCGGTGAGGCTGGCCGGAGCGGGAACACTTGGGAAGGGAGTATCTCATGCAGCGGAAATCAATCTTGCTTCTGGCGACCACCATGCTGGCGACAGGCTTCGCCTTTGCGGCCACGGCCCAGGAGCGGGTCGTCAATGTCTACAACTGGTCTGATTACATCGATTCCTCGATCATCGACGATTTCACCAAGGAAACCGGCATCAAGGTCATCTACGACGTCTATGATTCCAACGAAATTCTGGAGACAAAGCTTCTGGCCGGCGGCAGCGGCTATGATGTCGTGGTGCCGACCAGCAGTTTCCTCGCCCGCCAGATCGAGGCCGGCGTCTACCAGAAGCTCGACAAGTCGAAGCTGCCCAACCTGAAAAACATGTGGGACATGGTGAGCGAGCGCACCGTGGTGTTCGACCCCGGCAACGAATATTCGATCAACTACATGTGGGGCACCGTCGGCATCGGCTACAATGTCAACAAGATCAGGGAAGTGCTGGGCACCGACGAAATCGACAGCTGGAAAACCGTGTTCGATCCGGAGCAGGCCGCCAAGCTGAAGGACTGCGGCATCAACTTCCTCGATTCGCCCACCGACATGATCCCCGTGACGCTGGCCTATCTCGGCCTCGATCCCGACAGCCATGAGCCCGGCGACATCGCCAGGGCCGAGGAAGCCCTGCTCAAGGTCCGGCCCTATGTGCGCAAGTTCCACTCGTCGGAGTTCGTCAACGGCCTCGCCAATGGCGACATCTGCATTGCGGTCGGCTGGTCGGGCGATGTGTTCCAGGCGCGCGATCGTGCCGAGGAGGCGGACAACGGCGTCGAGCTGAACTACGTGATTCCGAAGGAAGGCACGCAGATGTGGTTCGACCAGATGGCGATCCCCGCCGATGCGCCTCACCCGGCGGAAGCCCTGGAGTTCCTCAATTATATGATGAAGCCGGAGGTCATCGCGAAGTCGTCGAATTATGTCTATTACGCCAATGGCAACAAGGCTTCGCAGGCGTTCCTCGACGAGGCGGTGCACGATGATCCGGCCGTCTATCCGCCGGATGACGTGATGGCCAAGCTGTTCGTCAACACGCCGCTCGATACCAAGACGCAGCGTCTCTTCACCCGCACATGGACCAAGGTGGTGACGGGTCAGTAATCGGGGCAAGCCCCGGTTCGCGCCGGGGCTCGCCTTCGTTCAGTTGCAGGGACGGTGCCGGAACAGGAACGAAAAGCGTCCGCACGGCCAGTCGGGAAAACGGTCCGCCGTCCGGTGGGGAGAGGCAAGCATGAAGTCACTGGGCAGCATCCGCAGGGATTTTGCGCCGTGGAGCGATCCGCAGGCGAAGCCCTATATCAGGTTTGAAAACGTCACCAAGCGCTTCGGCGATTTCACGGCCGTCGACAACCTGTCGCTGTCCATCTATGAGCGCGAGTTCTTCGCACTGCTCGGCGCTTCCGGCTGCGGCAAGTCCACGCTTCTGCGCATGCTCGCAGGCTTCGAGGAACCCACTTCCGGGAAAATCCTGCTCGACGGGCAGGACCTGCGCGGCATTCCGCCCTACCGGCGGCCCGTCAACATGATGTTCCAGTCCTATGCGCTGTTCCCGCATATGAGCGTGGAAAAAAACATCGCCTTCGGCCTGAAACAGGAAGGCATGCCGAAGGCCGATATCGACAGGCGCGTGGCCGCGATGCTGAAGCTGGTCAAGCTGGAGCGCTTCGCCAGCCGCAAGCCGCACCAGCTTTCCGGTGGCCAGCGCCAGCGCGTGGCGCTGGCCCGTTCCGTCGCCAAGCGCCCGAAAGTGCTGCTGCTCGATGAGCCGCTGGGCGCGCTCGACAAGAAGCTGCGCGAGGAAACCCAGTTCGAGCTGATGGATTTGCAGCAGGAGCTCGGCCTGACTTTCGTGGTCGTGACCCACGATCAGGAAGAGGCCATGACCATGGCCGACCGCATCGCCATCATGGACAAGGGCGAGGTGATGCAGGTGGCGACGCCGGCCGAGATCTACGAGGCGCCCAATTCACGCTTCGTCGCCGGTTTCGTCGGCAACGTCAACCTGTTCGAGGGCCGCGTGGCCGAGCGCGCCGAAAGCACGGTGCGCATCACCGGCGAAACCGGCGCGCAGATAATGGTGGAGAATGTGGGGGATGCCGCGAAAGACAATGACGTCGCCTTCGCCATCCGCCCGGAAAAGATCAGGATCTCGTCGCGCCGGCCGGAGAATGCGGTGAACGCGCTGGAGGGGGAAGTCTACGACATCGCCTATCTCGGCGACATGACGGTCTATTATGTGAAGCTCGATGACGGCCAGATCGTGCGGGCTTCCATTCTGAACGCGGCGCGCATCATGGACGACCCGCTCAACTGGAGCGACCGCGCCTGGATTTCCTTCCGGCCCGACGCCGGCGTGGTCCTGACGAGATAGGAGGCGGTCATGTCGAACCTTGCCGCTTCCGCCCCTGTTGCCGCGCTTGCGCAAAAATCCGTTCTCAGCCGCTTTCTGTCCGGCGTCACGGGCCGGCTCGTCATCCTCGTGCCCTATGCGTGGCTGCTGTTCTTCTTTCTCATTCCCTTCGTCATCGTCTTCAAGATTTCGCTGTCGCAAAGCGCCATTTCGATGCCGCCCTATGCGCCGTCCATCGATTTCAGCGATGGAATCGGGGGCTTGTGGGCCGCTCTGAAGGAACTCGGCTTCGACAATTATGTCTGGCTGACGGAAGACCCGCTCTACTTCAACGCCTATATATCGAGCGTTCTGATCGCAGGCGTTTCCACCCTGCTCACACTGCTGGTCGGCTATCCGATCGCCTATGGCATGGCGCGCGCGCCCGCCCCGCTGCGGCCGACGCTGCTGATGCTGGTCATCCTGCCGTTCTGGACCTCGTTCCTGATCCGCGTCTACGCCTGGATCGGCATTCTCAAGCCCGAGGGGCTGCTCAACCAGTTCCTGATGGGCATCGGCGTCATTTCCACGCCGCTGGTGATCATGAACACCTATACGGCGATCTATATCGGCATCGTCTATTCCTACCTGCCCTTCATGGTGCTGCCGCTTTATTCGTCGCTGGAGAAGATGGACAATTCGCTGATCGAGGCCGCGCAGGATCTGGGCTGCCCGCCGATCAGCGCCTTCTGGAAGATCACCTTCCCGCTGTCGCTGCCGGGCGTCATCGCCGGCTGCCTGCTGGTGTTCATCCCGGCGGTTGGCGAATTCGTCATTCCCGACCTGCTCGGCGGTTCGCAGACGCTGATGATCGGCCGCACGCTGTGGAACGAGTTCTTCGCCAACCGCGACTGGCCCGTGGCTTCGGCGGTGGCCATCATCCTGCTTCTGGTGCTGGTCATTCCGATCGTCTTCTTCCAGCACGCGCAGGCCCGCGCCCAGGAACAGGATCGCTGAGATGAACGCCACCTCCTGGAGCCGCTTCAACATCGTCTCGATCGTGCTGGGCTTTGCCTTCCTCTATCTGCCGATCGTGCTTCTCGTCGTCTTCTCCTTCAACGCCTCGCGCCTCGTCACCGTCTGGGGCGGGTTCTCCACGCAATGGTATGGATCGCTGTTCCGCAATCAGGGCCTGATGGACGCCGCCTGGGTGACGATCCGCGTGGCGCTGGTCTCGGCCACCGCCGCGACCGTTCTCGGCACCATGGCGGCGCTCGTGCTGACGCGTTACACGCGCTTCCGGGGCCGGGTGCTGTTCACCGGCATGGTGTTCGCGCCGCTGGTCATGCCGGAAGTCATCACCGGCCTGTCGCTGCTGCTCCTGTTCGTGGCCATCGGCCTCGACCGCGGGTTTCTCACCGTCACGCTCGCCCACATCACCTTTTCCATGTGTTTCGTGGCGGTGGTGGTGCAGTCGCGGCTGATCTCCTTCGATCGCTCGCTGGAGGAGGCGGCGATGGATCTCGGCGCGCCGCCGGTAAAAACCTTCTTCCAGATCACCCTGCCGGTGATCGCGCCCGCCATCGTCTCGGGCTGGATGCTGGCCTTCACCCTGTCGCTCGACGATCTGGTCATTGCCAGCTTCGCTTCCGGGCCGGGCGCGACCACGCTGCCGATGAAGATCTACAGCCAGGTGCGGCTTGGCGTAACACCCGAAATCAACGCGGCCTGCACCATCCTGATCGCCATCGTGTCCGTCGGCGTGATCGCCGCCTCGATCGTCAACAAGCGCCGCGAAGTGCAGCGCCGCCGCGACGAGCAGGCCGCCTTGCGGCTCGACTGACAGGCGGAAAACGAAACGGGCGCCGGATGGTTTTGCCCCGGCGCCCGGCTTTTGCGATTGTCCCCGCTTTTTCAGCGAGCCCTGTTTTTGTTCGGGGTTTTTGATCCGGCAGGATCAGGCGCTGACCTGCGCGATCCAGTCGTTGAGGTTGTAGTAGTTGGAAATGCGCGCGACCTTGCCGTCGCGGATGTCGAAGAAAGCGCCGGCCGGCAGCACGTATTTCTGGCCCTTCGCCTCCGGCAGGCCTTCGTCGGTCGCCAGATATTCGCCGTTGACGGTGAATTCGGCCGCCCCGCGCGTGCCGTCGCCGCTCTCCATGATGACGATGTCGGTAAGCCGCTCGCGATAGCTGCGGTTCATCTTGTCCATGAAGCTGGCGAAGACGTCCTTGCCGGTCTGGCGTTCGCCCTGGTTGATGTCATGCGCCACGTCATCCGTCAGCAGGCCGAGGAAGGCGTTCATATCCTGGCGATTGAAGGCGTCGTAATAGGCGGAAATGATTTCTTTGGCGCTCATGATCTCTCCCTGTTCGCAAACGCAATGGCCAATCCTGTCCCCAAGCCCTATAGCAGCTTGTCAGGCTTTTGAAGTCCGGGAGGGGGCCTTCGAAGTCGGGGAAGGGGCTTTCGAAGTCGAGGAAGGGTCTGGGAGCGACAATGCATATCGTGGTTCGGCACGGGCAGGAGATCGCCCCCCATATTGACGATCTGGCGCGGCTGCGGATCGAGGTGTTCCGGGCCTTCCCCTATCTCTACGAAGGATCGACGGACTACGAGCGGAACTATCTGGCGACCTATGCCAGATCGCCCGAAAGCCTGTTCGTGCTCGCCGTCGACGGGGAGAATGTCGTCGGGGTTTCGACCGGGATGCCCATGGATCATGAGACCGGGGCGTTCAGAAAACCGTTCGTCGAGGACGGATGGGACCCCTCGCGCCTCTTTTATTTCGCCGAATCCGTGCTCTTGCCCAGCTATCGCGGGCGGGGCATCGGCGTGCGCTTCTTCGAAGAGCGCGAGGCCTATGCCCGCAGCCTTGGCCGCTTCGGGCACTGCTGCTTCTGCGCGGTGGAGCGCCCTGCCGATCATCCGCTGCGCCCCGCCGGTTATGTCCCGTTGCATGCTTTCTGGAACAAGCGCGGCTATGTGCATCAGCCGCGGCTTCGCACCGAATTTTCGTGGCGCGATATCGGCGCGGATGAGGAAAGCGCCAAGCCCATGTCGTTCTGGATGAAGGAACTGCGCTGATGGTGAAATTCGCTTCCTGCCAATATGCCATCGAGCTGTTCGACGGCTTCGATGCCTATGCCGCGCATCTGGAACGGTGTGCCGGTGAGGCGGTGGACGCCGGGGCGCAATTGCTGCTGCTGCCCGAATATGCCGCCATGGCGCTGACCGGCCTGCTGCCGGAGGCAGAGCGCGGCGATCTGCACAAATCCATCGCCGCCATCCAGCCGCTCGTTCCGCGCTGGCTGGACCTGTGCGCCGCGATCGCTCGCCGCCACGGCGTGTGGTTCTGCCCCGGCTCGGCGCCGGTGCTGGATCCGGACGGCAGATATCGCAACCGCGCCTATCTGTTCGGGCCGGACGGGCTTGCCGGCCATCAGGACAAGATCATCATGACGCGCTTCGAGCGCGAGCGGTGGTTCATCGCGGCCGGCACAAAGGGGTTGCGCAGCTTCGACACGCCGCTGGGCAGGCTGGGCATCCTGATCTGCTACGACAACGAGTTTCCGATGCTGGCGCGCAGGCTGGCGGAAGATGGCGTGGACCTGATCCTCGCGCCGAGCTGCACCGACACCGAGGCAGGCTATTACCGGGTGCGCATCGGCGCGCAGGCGCGCGCTCTGGAGAACCAGCTCGCCGTGCTGGTGTCGCCGACCGCCGGTTTCGCGCCATGGTCGCCGGCCGTGGACGAGAATTTCGGCCGCGCAGCACTCTATGTGCCGGCCGACTACGGCATGCCGCCGAGCGGCGTGTTCGCCGAAAGCGAGGCGGTGGCCACGCAAACCAGCCGGTGGCTGATCGGTGAGATTAATCTGGAGAAAGTCGCTGCCCTGCGCCGCGAGGGACAGGTCGCCCTTTATCGCGACTGGCCGGAACAATTTTCGCTGTAGAGCGATTCCGGCGGAAATCCGCAGCGGTTTCGTGCTTCGGCTGAAAGCAGAAATGTTCCGATCGCTCAGCCCGCCTTGCCGGCGGCTTCCGCGAGAGCATCGAAAGGCAGCATGATCGAACCGTGGCGGGAGGGGAATGTTCGTGCCGCCGTGAACATCTCAAGTTCGGTCCAGGGATCTGCAAAGACCACGTCCTCGCCCGCCAGCAGGGCGGCGAGCCGCGCGCCCGCTTCTGCGATCTCGGCAAAACTGCGCCCCGGCGCTTTCGCGACCGCCACCGCCGTCGAAGCCATGCCGAGCGTGCAGGCGCGCGCCCGATATCCCAGCGAGGTGACGGTCTGCCCTTCATGGCGGACATCGAGCGCCAGCGTGCTGCCGCACAGCGGGCTGGTGCGGCTGACGGTGAGGTCGGCAGGCACGAGGCGGGAATCGTTGCGCACCTTGCGCGCCCAGTCCCGCACCCGCGCCTGATAGAGGCTGTCGAGGTCGCCCTCCGTGGTCATTCCTCCACGTCGTCGTTCATCTGGCGGCCGAGCACGGCGAGGAACTGCAACATGAAATGCAGGCCGCGGCGCACGTCCTCATTGCCGGCGGTGCGCAGCAAGCCGAACAGCGTCGGCACCGGCAGGCTGGCTGCCTGGTTGTGCGCATAGCGGGCGGCGTTGCCCATGGCCCAGGCCGTGCCGATGGATTCCTCATAGGCCTTCATCAGCTTCTGGACCATGGCGTCGTCGAACATGTCGACGCCGTCGGAGGCCAGCGAGAGCAGATCGACGACATTGTGAAAACGCCGTCCCTGGAGCAGCGGCGCGATCTTTTCCAGAAGCTCCTTCAGGCCGCGCTCGGTGGCCTCGTCCAGCAGCGGCGAAAGCGTTGCGGTGGTTTCCGGCAGGGCTGCGCCTGTATCCGAACTGGGTGTGTTCACGGTGATGTCCTCCCCGGAGGCTGCATGTCTTTTGGTGATGTTCAGATGATGCCGCGCGCGACGGACCAGTAGATGCCGCGGTTGAATGCCTTGCGCAGCAGCCCGCCGACCTTCGTCGGCGGTGTCGGATGCACATCCTCGTCATAGTCGTACCAGAGCGGCATGCCGGCTTCGAGGCCCATCTGGGCCACGGCCTGCACCTTGCCGTCATAGGCGTCCACGGTGCGCCCGAGGCGCAGATCGCCGGCGATGTTGTTGACGATGACCGGGCACTGGTTGTGGCAGGAGCCGCCGGCCTTGGAGATCGGCAGATCCACCGTGTCGCCCATCACATAGGCGTTGGGAAAGCCTTCCAGTTGCAATGTCCGGCGGTCGGTGGGCAGCCAGCCCTCATTGTTGGCGGCCTGTGAGATGCCGCTTTCGAGCACTGCGTCGACGGCGCGGATCGGCGGCGTGCACATCAGCATGTCGAAGCCCTCCTCCTTGCCTTCCTCGGAGGTGGCCACCTTGCGCTCGGGATCGACCGAGGCCAGCGTGAAGCCGCGCTGATACTTGATGTTCCTGCTCTCGAAAATCGCCGGCATCACCTCGCACACTTCCTGTTGCAGGAACAGGCAGTTGCGCAGAAGCTGGGAAACGGTCGGATAGGTGTAGACGATCTCCACCTGATCGCGCACGCCCTTGCGGCGCAGATATTCGTCGAGCATCAGCGTCGTTTCCATCGGCGCGATGCCGCACTGGTGCGGCACGTTCGGCGTCTTCGGGAAATTCACGGTGATGAAGATGCGGCCTTTCTCGAAGTTGCGCAGTCTTTCCGCCATCTGAAGCGCCGGCTTCTGCTGGTAGAAATAATCGCCGGCTTCCTTCAGGCCGGGAATGCGCTCGGGCGCCGGCAGGCAGCCGGTCGAGACGACGATGTAATCATAGCCGATGGTCTGGCCGCTCTGCGTTTTCACCTTCGAGCCGGCGAAGTCGAAACTGGTGACCTTGTCGACGCGGAATTCGATCTCGGGGCGCAGGAGCGACCGCTGCTTGCGGCGCAGTTCGCCCTCGAAGAACATGTCGAAGGCGACATACATGAATGCCGGCTTGTAATAGTGCCAGGGCGAGTCCGAAAGCAGCGTGACTTTCACGGCGCCGCGCGCCACTTCCGGGTAAAGCTTTGCAACGATGCTGTTTGCGGTCATCGTGCCGCCGATGCCGCCGCCCACTACCAGTATGTGCTTGGTCAAGAAAGCCTCCCTTCAGGCAGCGGTTGCCACGCCTGCGATCATGATTTCCCCATTAGGCTAGCACAGGAAAATGAGCGCAGGTTCTGGCAATGTTTCCATTCTGGAAGCATAAGGTTCTTTCCGCAAGAGGATCCCGCAGATGGAAGAGCAGCAGATCCGCACAATCGTGCAGACGCAGATCATCGAATGCCTCAACCGCTTCTATGCCATAGAAACGGGCATGTGGGGCGGACCGCTGCACGCGCTGATCATCCGCACGGTGATCGCCGGACAGAATCAGGGCCGGCTCTATGACCTCTCGGCCATTGCCAATGTGCTGGATCTGCCGCTGTCGACCGTGCACCGCAAGGTGGGCGAACTGGAAGAGATGGGGTTTCTTTGCCGGGAGCGCGATGGCCGCTCGATCTATCTTCGCCCCACTCCACGCACCTGCGTCGAGATGGACAAATCCTTCGACGAGATGGTCGGAACGCTGCGGCGTCTCTACAGATCGCCGGCGGAGCTGATGAAATAGGGCATTTCCGCTTTTCCTCGAATCGCAGAAACGCTCCAGCCTTTTGTTTTTACGCAATTGCGGACGCAAAACCGCTTCGCGCTTTTTGCTGGAATTGCTCTGGAGCCGTTCATGGCTTCACGGAATCGCCGAACGGCTCCCGGTCTTTGTCTTGTCGCGTTTGCGAACCGGAAAAGCGTTCCCACTTTTCCCGGAAACGCTCCAGAGGAGCGGCAGGCCGCTCCTCAGACCCTTGCGACGACGATGTGCAGGATTTCCGCCGCCTCTGCGGCGCGGTTGACGAAGCTGTCGCCGGCTTCAAGCGCGATGGCGTCGAAGCGCTCGATGGTCAGGTCCTCGCCATCGGCTTCGATGCGGGCGGGCGAATTGAACACCGCCCAGCCGGAGCCCGGCCCGGCGAAGGTCTCGCCGGGTCCCAGCGTCAGGCGCCGCATATGGTGCGTGCAGCGCCCGCGCCGCGTCATGATGTTGAGATCGATGGTCGGCCCGCCCGTGTTGCGGCTGGAGATTTTCCAGTCGCCGGGGAAGGCGAAGGGCGCACCGCCGGGCTTCAGTTCGACGGTTTTCCCCTCGGGCAGATCGAGCGCCAGCCCCTGCCCGTCGAGCAGGGCGATGGTGCGGTCGATGCCGGCGAACACCGAAAAGGGTCCGTCGGCGCCGACATGGGCGATCGACAGCCGCCAGTCGAAACCGTCGGTGTCGCTGCCCGCGGGGAAGGCCGCGACCTCTTCGGTGAGGCCCTGCCCGTTCTTCCATGCCATGCGCCTGTGGCCGGCGCGGCGCGCGATCTTCATGGCCTGCCTCAGTTCCCGAGGATGCCCGGCAGGCGCAGGCCCTGCTTCTTCGCCCAGTCCAGCGCGATGTCGTAGCCGGCATCGGCGTGGCGCATGACGCCGGTGGCCGGGTCGTTCCACAGCACGCGCTCGATGCGGCGGGCCGCGTCATCGGTGCCGTCGCAGCAGATCACCATGCCGGAATGCTGCGAGAAGCCCATGCCGACGCCGCCGCCATGGTGCAGCGACACCCAGGTCGCGCCCGAGGCGGTGTTGAGCAGCGCGTTGAGCAGCGGCCAGTCGGACACGGCGTCCGAGCCGTCCTTCATGGCTTCCGTCTCGCGGTTCGGCGAGGCGACGGATCCGGAATCGAGATGATCGCGGCCGATGACGATGGGGGCCTTCAGCTCGCCGTTCCTCACCATTTCGTTGAAGGCGAGGCCGAGGCGGTGGCGGTCGCCGAGGCCGACCCAGCAGATGCGCGCCGGCAGGCCCTGGAACTCGATGCGCTCACGCGCCATGTCGAGCCAGTTGTGCAGATGGGCGTTGTCGGGGATCAGTTCCTTGACCTTGGCGTCGGTCTTGTAGATGTCCTCCGGATCGCCCGACAGGGCCGCCCAGCGGAACGGGCCGACGCCGCGGCAGAACAGCGGGCGGATATAGGCCGGCACGAAGCCGGGGAAGGCGAAAGCGTTTTCAAAGCCTTCTTCCAGCGCCATCTGGCGGATGTTGTTGCCGTAGTCGACGGTGGGGATGCCCATGTCGTGGAAGGCAACCATCGCCTCGACCTGAATGCGCATGGAGGCGCGGGCGGCCTTTTCCACGGCCTTGGGGTCGCTCTCCTGCTTGGCGCGCCATTCGGCCACCGTCCAGCCGATCGGCAGGTAGCCGTGAACCGGATCATGCGCCGAAGTCTGGTCGGTGACGATGTCGGGGCGGACGCCGCGCCTGACCAGTTCGGGGAACACGTCCGCCGCATTGCCGATCAGGGCGATGGACTTCGCCTCGCCGGCCTTGGTCCATGCATCGATCCTGGCCAGAGCCTCGTCGAGGCTGTGGGTCTTTTCGTCGACATAGCGGGTGCGCAGGCGGAAGTCGGCGCGGGTTTCGTCGCATTCCACGGCAAGGCAGCAGGCGCCGGCCATCACGGCCGCCAGCGGCTGCGCGCCGCCCATGCCGCCGAGGCCGCCGGTGAGGATCCACTTGCCCTTGAGGTTGCCCTCATAATGCTGGCGGCCGGCTTCCACGAAGGTTTCGTAGGTGCCCTGCACGATGCCTTGAGCGCCGATATAGATCCACGAACCGGCCGTCATCTGGCCGTACATGGCAAGGCCCTTCTTGTCGAGTTCGTTGAAATGGTCCCAATTGGCCCAGTGCGGCACGAGGTTGGAGTTGGCGATCAGCACGCGCGGCGCATCCTTGTGGGTGCGGAACACGCCGACCGGCTTGCCCGACTGCACCAGCAGCGTCTCGTCCTCGTTCAGCGTCTTCAGCGTGGCGACGATGCGGTCGAAATCGGCCCAGGTGCGGGCGGCGCGGCCGATGCCGCCATAAACGACCAGCTCGTGCGGACGCTCGGCCACGTCCGGGTCGAGATTGTTCATCAGCATGCGCAGCGGCGCTTCGGTCAGCCAGCTCTTGGCGTTGAGCTCGTCGCCGCGCGGGGCGCGGACTTCGCGTTCATTGTGGCGGGGGTTCGACATGGATAAAATTCCTCTCAGCGTTTCAGCCCGGACGCGATCTCTTCGATGCGTTCGAGAATGGCTTTCAAAGGCGCGCGCAGGCGCGCGGCTTTGGTTTCGTCATAGTTGAAGGGCACTGCCTCGGTGGCGAGATGGGTGGATTGGGCAAGCTCCATCTGGATGGCGTGGACGCCCGTTTCCGGCCTGCCGTAATGGCGTGTCGTCCAGCCGCCCTTGAAGCGGCCGTTCAGGATCGAGCTGTAGCCTTGCGCGCTGCCAGCGATCTCGACGGCTGCGGCTTCGATCGCCGGGTCGCATGTCCTGCCCATATCGGTGCCGATGTTGAAATCCGGCAGCTTGCCCTCGAACAGGAAGGGAATATGCGAGCGGATGGAATGGCAGTCGTAGAGGACCGCCACGCCGTGGATCGCCTTCACCCGCGCGATCTCGGCGGCTAGCGCATCGTGGTAGGGCTTGTGGAAGCGCGCGATGCGGTCGGCGGTATCGGCTTCGGTCGGAGCCTGGCCGTCCTTCCAGATCGACACGCCGTCGAAATCGGTCTCGGGGATCAGCGACGTGGTGTTCTGGCCGGGATAGAGGCTGGCGCCGGCCGGATCGCGATTGGCGTCGATGCAATAGCGGTGGAAGGTGGCGCGCACCGTGGTGACGTTGTCGAGCAGCCCGTCATAGAGCCGCTCGATATGCCAGTCGGTGTCGGCGAGCAAAAGACCGTTGTCGTCGAGGCGCGCCCTTATGTCGTCCGGCACGTTGGTGCCGGTGTGGGGCAGGCCCAGAATGACCGGCGAGGCGCCCTGGCGGACTTCGAAGACAGATCCCATCTCAACCCTCCAGAGCAGGCAAAAGGCCAGCCGAGACGCTGCCGGTCAGCGAGCCGTCGGCGACCAGCTTTGCGGCGACGGCAAGATCGGGCGCCATGTAGCGGTCGTCTTCCAGCGCCGGAACGGCGGCGCGCAGGCAGGCAATGGCCTTCTGCAATTCGGGGCTGGTGGTCAGCGGTCCGCGCAGTTCCACGCCCTGTGTGCCGGCGAGCGCCTCGATGCCGATGATGTTGAACAGATTGTCGGTCATTTGCAGCAGGCGGCGCGCGCCGTGGCAGGCCATGGACACATGATCTTCCTGATTGGCCGAGGTCGGCGTGGAATCCACCGAGGCCGGATGCGACATCTGCTTGTTTTCGCTCATCAGCGCGGCGGACGTCACTTCGGCGATCATCAGCCCGGAGTTCAGACCCGGATTGCGGGCGAGGAAGGGCGGCAGGCCGTAGGAGAGGGCGGGATCGACCAGCAGAGCGATGCGGCGCTGGGCAATGGCGCCGATCTCGCACACGGCAAGCGCGATCTGGTCGGCGGCGAAGGCCACCGGCTCGGCGTGGAAGTTGCCGCCCGAGACGACGCTGTCGTCGGAGAGAACCAGCGGATTGTCGGTGACGGCGTTGGCCTCGATTTCCAGCGTGCGGCCGACCTGGCGCAGCAGGTCGAGGCAGGCTCCGTCCACCTGCGGCTGGCAGCGGATGCAGTAAGGGTCCTGCACGCGCTCGTCGCCATCGATATGGCTCTGGCGAATGACCGAGCCGTCGAGCAGGGCGCGCAAGGCGGCCGCCGTGTCGATCTGGCCCCTGTGGCCGCGCAGCGTGTGAATGTCGGCGGTGAAGGGTGCGGACGAGCCCATGGCGGCGTCGGTGGAGAGCGCGCCGGTGATCAGCGCCGCCTGGGCGGCGCGATGAGCGCGGAACAGGCCGGCCAGCGCCAGAGCGGTCGAGGCCTGGGTGCCGTTGATCAGCGCCAGGCCCTCCTTGGCGGCGAGCACGACCGGAGCGAGGCCGGCGCGTTCGAGCGCATCGCGGCCCGAAAGCCGCTCGCCCTTATAGAAGGCCTCGCCTTCGCCCATCATCACGGCGGCGAAATGGGCGAGCGGGGCGAGGTCGCCCGATGCGCCGACCGAGCCCTTTTCGGGGATCAGCGGCACCACGCCCTGTTCCAGCATGCCTTCGATCAGGCGCACCAGTTCCAGCCGTACGCCGGAAGCGCCGCGGCCGAGCGAAACGAGCTTCAGCGCCATGATCAGGCGCACGACATTGTCCGGCATGGGCGCCCCGACGCCGCAGCAATGCGACAGGATGAGGTTGCGCTGCAAGGTGGCGGTGTCGGCGGCGTCGATCTTGATCGAGGCCAGCTTGCCGAAGCCGGTATTGACGCCATAGACCGGCTCGTTGCCGGCGGCGATGGCGGCGATGCGCGCCGCTGCCTTCTCGATGCGGGCATCGAAGCTGCGGTCGAGAACGGCATTCTCGCCATTCCAGTAGATCGCGGCCAGATCGGCCAGCGGCACGGAACCGGGATGAAGCGTGATGGTCATGCGTGGTTTCCTCCGGGAAGGGTTCGGATCGTGGCGTCGCGGCCGGCGCGGATGCGGGCATGCAGCGGATTGAAGCCGATGCGGTAGACGAGCTCGGCCGGCTCGGCGATGTCCCAGATGGCAAGGTCGGCCTGCTTGCCGGCTTCCAGAGTGCCGATGGTGTCAAGCTTGCCGAGCGCGCGCGCGGCCTCGCGGGTGATGCCGGCAAGGCACTCCTCCACGGTCAGCGCAAACAGCGTCGCCCCCATGTTCATGGTGAGCAGCAGCGAGGTCAGCGGCGAGGTGCCGGGGTTGTTGTCGGTGGCGAGCGCGATGTGCGTGCCGTGCCTGCGGAACAGATCGACCGGCGGCTTCTTCGTCTCGCGGATGAAGTAGAAGGCGCCGGGCAGAAGCACCGCGACCGTGCCGGCTTTCGCCATGGCGGCTGCACCTTCGTCGTCCGTATATTCCAGATGGTCGGCCGACAGCGCCCCATAGGAGGCGGCGAGCGCCGCGCCATGCAGGTTGGAGAGCTGGTCGGCATGCAGCTTGACCCGCAGACCGAGTTTTTGCGCTGCATCGAACACCAGCCGCATGTCGTCGGGCGAAAAGGCGATGCCTTCGCAGAAGCCGTCGACGGCATCGACGAGACCCTCGGCATGCGCGGCGTCCAGCCCCGGCAGCACCACTTCGCGCAGGAAATCGCCGTTGCGGCCCTTGTATTCGGCGGGCGTCGCGTGGGCGCCGAGATAAGTTGTGGCGATGTCCACGTCGCGCTTGCCGGCAAGCATGCGGGCGGCGCGCAGCATTTTGAGTTCATCGGCGACGGTGAGGCCGTAGCCGGACTTGATCTCGATGGTGGTGACGCCTTCGGCCAGCAGCGCATCGAGGCGCGGCAGGCTCTCAGCGATCAGCGTGTCCTCATCGGCGGCGCGCACATTGGTTACGGAGGAAACGATGCCGCCGCCGGCGCGGGCGATTTCTTCATAGGAGGCCCCGGCCAGCCGCATCTCGAACTCGCGCGCCCGGTTGCCGGCATGGACGATGTGGGTGTGGCAATCGATGAGGCCGGGCGTAATCCAGCGGCCGCCGCAATCTACGGTTTCCGTGCCGGAAAGTTCGGCGGCAGGCAGGTCGGCAGCCGCGTCGGCAAACAGGATGCGGCCGTCGCGAACCGCAATCGCACCCTTGTCCACAATGCCAAGTCCCGACCGGGCGGGATCGAGCGTCGCCAGCCGCGCATTGGTCCAGATACGGTCGCCTTTTGCCATTGGTGATCTCCTCGACAAGCACGTTGCGTCAGGTTCGCCTTGCTGATATGTATATACTTAATCAGCATCGGCGCAAGCCAAAAATGTCGCTCGCTTTGACCCGGGAGATCCGTCATGACAGTCATCCACGCCGAAAATGCCCTGTTGGCGGCCGGGCTGGCGGCCGGGCTGGCGGACGGGCTGGCGGACGGGTTGGCGCGGGATGTGCGCATCACCTTCTCCGATGCCGGTATCGAGCTTGTGGAAAAGGGCGTGGCGGCACAGCCGGGCGATGAGCGCCATCGCTTCGTGGTTCCGGCCATGCCCAATCTGCATAGCCACGCCTTCCAGCGGGCCATGGCGGGTCTGGCCGAGACGCGCGGGCCGGGCGCGGACAGTTTCTGGAGCTGGCGCACCGAAATGTACCGCGCCGCCTTGTCGATGACGCCCGAGCAGGTGGAGGCGGTCGCGGCACAGCTTTATGTGGAAATGCTGGAGGCGGGCTTCTGCCGGGTCGGCGAATTCCACTATCTGCATCATGACAAGGACGGCTCGCACTATGCCGATCCGGCCGAGATGGCCGCGCGCATCGGCGCTGCTAGCACCGATGCCGGTATCGCGCTCACCCTGCTGCCGGTATTCTACGCCCATTCCGGTTTCGGCGGAGCCGCTCCCATCGAGGGGCAGCGCCGCTTCATTCATGATGTCGACGCCTTCGGCCGGCTGATGGAGCGCGCGGAGGAGATCGTTGCCGGCCTGCCCGGCGCGGTTCTCGGCATTGCTCCGCACAGCCTGCGTGCGGCGACGCCTGACGAGTTGCGGGCGGTCGTTCCCTTCGCCAGGGGCGGGCCGGTGCATATCCATGTCGCCGAGCAAATGAAGGAGGTCGAGGACTGCCTCGTCTGGTCCGCAAAGCGCCCGGTGGAATGGCTGCTCGATAAGATGGACCTCGACGGACGCTGGTGCCTCATCCACGCCACTCACATGACTGCGGACGAAACCGCGCGCATGGCGAAAAGCGGCGCGGTGGCAGGGCTTTGCCCGATCACCGAGGCCAACCTCGGCGACGGCGTGTTCGAGGCTCCCGGTTTCCTCGCCGCCGGCGGCCGCTTCGGCATCGGTTCGGACAGCAACATCCTGATCTCGCTGGAAGAAGAGCTGCGCACGCTGGAATATTCGCAGCGCCTCCTGCGCCGCTCGCGCAATGTGGTGGCCGATCCCGGCCAGTCCACCGGCCTGAACCTGTACGCGCAGGCGCTGAAGGGCGGCGCGCAGGCGCTCGGCACGACCACCGGCATCGAAGCCGGACGTCCGGCCGATCTTCTCGCGCTCGATCTTTCGGCCACGCAATATCTGCCGGCGGAAAAGGTGCTCGACCATTTCGTCTTCGCGCGCGGCATCGGCGTCGACAGCGTCTGGGTCGGCGGGGTGAAGCAGGTCGAGGGCGGTCGTCACCGCAAGCGCGAAGCGATTGGCGCGCGCTTCGCCAAGGTAATGGCCGAGTTGTCGGCCTGATTGTTGCGGAAAAAGGATTCCGATGAGCCTGTTGATGGGTTAGAGCAGTTCCAGCAAAAGTGCGAAGCGGTTTTGCGTCCCGGAACTGCGCAGAAACAAAGAGATAGAGCATTGGAGGTGATCCCTTTTTCACCAGAAATGCTCTAGGGAAGCTCAAACAGCGCAAGAGCGAAGGCGACGTGGCAAAAGGTAACGGCAAGGATGCGACCCTCCACCAGACGATCCTGAACGAGATCGAGGGGCGCATCGTGTCGGGCGAATGGCCGCCGGGCTTCCGCCTGCCGTTCGAGGTCGATCTGGCCGAACATTATGGTTGTTCGCGCATGACCGTGAACAAGGTCATGACCCAGCTCGCCAAGGCAGGCCTGATCGAGCGCCATCGCAAGGCGGGCAGCTTCGTCACCACGCCGCGCGCCCAGTCGGCCGTGCTGGAGCTTCACGACATCGAGGCGGAGGTCCGCTCGCTCGGCCTGCCCTACAGCTACACGCTCATCGCCGAAAAGCAGCGCCGCTCCAACGCGGAAGACAAGCGCCTGATGGAGCTGGCGCAGGCGACGCCGATGATCGACCTGCTCGCCGTGCATTTCGCCGGCGGCAAGCCGTTCTGCGTGGAGGAGCGCCGCATCAATGCCGGCGTTGTGCCGGAGGCGGCGCAGACCGATTTCACGGTCAATGCGCCGGGCGGCTGGCTGATCGCGCAGGTGCCGTGGAGTGCGGCGGAAAACCGGATACTGGCGGTGGCGGCCACATCGGAGATCGGCCGCCTGCTCAACCGCCCGAAGGATACGCCCTGCCTCGTGGTCGAGCGCCGCACCTGGAGCCATGCGGGACCGGTCACCTTCGTGCGGCTGACCTATCCGGGCGACAGCCACACGCTCGTCGCCCGCTTCGCGCCCGCCTCCTGATCTCCCTTCAGACAGGCACCACCGTCTGCGGGGCCAAGTGCAGGTAGCGGGCCACCTTGCGCTTGGCTGCGATGTCGTTCCACACCAGCCCCACCTGTTCTTCTGTCAGGGAAACCGCCCTTGCCACTTCCGCGGCGGGAATGCCGTGGTTCAGCCCGTAGAGGCAAAGGTCCATGCGGTCATGGGGCAGGGCGAAATAGAACTCTTCCTGCGTCTGCGCCAGCGAATAGGTGTCGGTGGTCGGCGGCCGCCGGCGCACCTCTTCCGGCACGCCCAGATATTCGGCGAGCTGATAGACCTGGCTCTTGTAGAGATGGGCGATCGGCTTGACGTCGGCCGCGCCGTCGCCGTTCTTGACGAAGAAACCCTGATCGTATTCCAGGAGATTCGGCGTGCCGATGACGGCATAGTTCAGTCGGTCGGCATGGTAATATTCGAACTGCTTGCGGGTGCGCTGCTTCATGTTGGTGGCGGCGACGATGCCGAGATAGGCCTGCGCGGGCAGGCGATGCTTGCGGATTTCGCCCTGCGGGGTCTGTACCACCAGCGAGGAAATGTTGAAGCCCGACGTGGTGAGCGCGTTGGCGAACACGATCTTGTTGCTCCAGCCCGGCCCGTATCCGGGCTCCACCTCGCGGATGAAGGCGTCGCGGCGCTCGTAGCAGCCCATGGCCGCCAGCGTCGGCCCGATGTCCTCGACGGTTCCCTCAAGGTCGAAGGCATCGGCGACCAGCCGGCCGAGGCGCAGGCTTTCGGGGTCGGAATCATGCTCGGGCATGAACAGGCAGAAGGCGTTTTTCGGGCCCACGGCGCGTGCGGCAAGTGCGGCGCAGACGCTGGAATCGATGCCGCCCGAAAGGCCCAGAACCAGTCCGCGGCGACGAACCGCCACGCGCAGTTGCGTGCGCAGGGCTTCGACGATGCGGGCGGTTTCCGCTTCCGGATCGATGTCCAGCATGCGCGCCGAAAAGGGTCTGGTGTCGGACATTCTCAGTCTCCGGTTTTCGCGGCCCAGCCAGTGGCGGTTGCGAGGGTTGGGGCATCTGTTTCGATGAGCAGCCGGCGGGCGATCTTGCCGCTGGCGGTCTTGGGCAGTTCGGTGCGGAACTCGATCGTCTTCGGCACCATGTAATCGGGCAGGATGCGGGCGCAGTGGCGCAACAGGCCCTGCTCCGCGAGCGCCGGGTCGGCGGCGACGACGGCGGCGCGCAACAGGGCGCCCTGAACGGCGTCCGGCACGCCCCAGACCACGGCCTCGACCACGCCGGGGCAGGCGCAAAGGGCTGCCTCCACCTCGCGCGGGGCCACCTTCTCGCCGCGAACCTTCAGCATGTCGTCCTTGCGGCCGACGAAATAGAGGAAGCCGTCCGCATCGGTGCGGAACAGGTCGCCGGTGTGGAGTTGCGGCACGCCCGTTTCCGGGTCCGGCCTGAGCGCGGCTTCGGTGGCGGCCGGGTTCTCCCAGTAGCCGCGCATCAGATGCGGACCGCGCACGACCAGTTCCCCGACCGCTCCGGAAGCGATCTCGCGCCCGGTTTCATCGACGACCACCGCTTCGGTGCCCGGTATGGCCTTGCCGACCGAACCATGGCGGCGCTCCAGCTCCGCCGGTTCCAGATAGGCGGCGCGCGCGCATTCGGTCAGCCCGTACATGCAGTAGAGCCGCGCATGCGCAAACAGCTTGCGCAGGCCCTCGACATGGGCGGGCGGCAGGGGAGCCGCCGCATTGGTGAGATAGCGCAGCGCAGGCAGCGCCTGCGGGCCGAGGTCCTTCATCGCCAGCAGCATGGCCGCGATGGTCGGCACCAGCGGCAGGCCGGTCACGCCTTCGGCGCGCGCCTTGTCCAGCACCGCCTGCGGAAACGCGAAATTGCGCTCCAGCACCAGCCGCGCGCCGGTGCGGATGCAGACCAGAAGCTGATAGAGCCCATAGGTGAAGGCAAGCGGCAGCGCGCACAGAACAACGTCGTCGGCGCTGTTGCGCAGGTACAGCGCGATCGAGCCGGACACCGCATCCATGGCGCGATGCGTCATCATCACGCCCTTGGGGCGGCCGGTCGAGCCCGACGTGTAGAGGATCATGGCGAGGTCGTCGTCGCCGCCGGCGTCGGGCGCGGCAACGCCTTGCGCCTGCGAAATCGCGGTGTCGAATGCCAGGACGCCTTGCGGCAGGGCGGCCGGCGCGCGCGTCGAGATCAGCAGCGGCGGCATGTCCAGCCCGGCGGCGGCCGCCTCGCATGCGCGCAGGAATTTCGCCTGTGTCAGGATCGCGACCGGGCGGGCGTCGCCCAGGATGAAGGCGATGCCGTCGGCCTTGAGCTGCGGGTTGACCGGACAGAAGATCGCGCCCGCCTTCAAGATGGCGAAGATCGAGATCGCGGCTTCGGGTATGTTCTCCATCAGCACGGCGATGCGGTCGCCGCGTTTGGCGCCGTGCGCAATCAGCGCGGCGGCGAGACGGTCCGAGGCTGCATCGAGCGCGCCATAGCTCAGGCGCGCGTCGCCGGCCGTGATCGCGATCCTGTCGGGATCGGCCGCTGCACTTTGCCTGAGGAAGGTCTCGACGCGCATGGATCGGCTCAGTTCACGGGTTCGCGCTTGCGCTCGATGAAGGAAACGATGCGCGCGACCGAATCCAGATTGGCCGGCACGATGTCGGCATCGGCCATGGCGATGCCGAAGCGTTCCTCGATGAAGGACACCAGTTCGAGCACGCCGGTGGAATCGATGACGTCGTTTTCGATCAGCGACTGGTCGTCTGCAAGCGGCGTGCCGTGATCGCCGAACAGAAAGTTGTCGATGACGAATGTGCGGACCTGGCTGTGAACGGTTTCTGACATGGTGTTCTGCCCTTTCATGAACGATCAGGCGCCGCAGGGCGCTGTTTTCGAAAGCTCTTTCGACAAAAGCTGGGTGGAGAGAATGCCGACGAAGGCGACATTGTCGCGGAAGCCGGAAAGTCCGCTGCGGCGGCTCTTTTCAAGCAGTTTCGCAGTCGTGGCCGGGTTGAAGAAGCCCGTATCCGCTATGGCTGCGGGGGAAAGCAGGTCCGCCGCATAGCCTTCCTCCCGGAAGGAGGCGCTGTCCGGCGCCCGATAGGGCTGCTTTGGCCGGTTGGCGATGGTCGGCGGCAGCAGGCCTGCGGCGGCCTGGCGCAAAATATGCTTCTCGCGCAACCCCTTGAGCTTGACCTCGGGCGGCAGCCGGCTGGCGAACTCCACCATCCGGTGATCGAGGAAGGGAAACCGGCCCTCGACGCCATGCGCCATGGCAACCCGGTCGCCCTGGCTGGACAATATGTAGCCGGGCAGCAGGAAACGCGTTTCCAGATATTGCGCCTGGTGCAGCGGATGCCAGCGCCTGAAATCGTCGGGCAGCAGGCTGACCAGTTCATGGGCGGCATCGTAGCCGGCGAGCGTGGAGCGCAGCTCCGGCGAAAAGAACATCTTTGCGCCTGCCGTGGTGCGAAAGCGCGGCAGATGCGAGAACAGCGGGTCCTCGGGCGAATCCGCGCCCACGCCGAAAAAGGCCGCCAGATAATCGGGCGTCTGCTGCTGAAGGGAGGGCAGGTAGGGGTAAATCCTGCGGAACAGATGCGGCCGGATTTTCGAATTCGGCTGGCGAGTGCAGAAACGGCGTATGCGCGCTTCGCGGAAAATATCGTAGCCGGCGAATATTTCGTCGGCGCCCTCCCCGGAGAGAACGACCTTCACCGATTGCTCGCGCACCGACTGGGCGAGCCGGTAGAGGGGCGCTGGCGCGGTGCGCAGCACGCTGCGCCCGCAATGGCGGATGACGGCGGGAAACATGCCGGCAATGTCGCCGGCCCGGCAGGCGACGGCATGGTGGGTGACGCCGAGCGCCTCTGCCATGGTCCGCTGCCAGGTGCTTTCGTCGAATTCGGGGTCGTCGAAGGTGACGCCGAAGCTGCGCAGCCGCCCCGGAGCGAGCCGCGCGGCCAGCGCCGTGATGATGGAGGAATCGAGACCGCCCGACAAAAGCGCGCCCACTTCGACATCGGCGCGAAGGCGTATGCGGGTGGCGTCTTCCAGCAGCGCGCGCAGTTCCTCGGCAAGCTCCGCATCGGGGCGGTTGCCCCTGTCTCCGGCATCGTCTCCGGCATCGTCACCGGCAACGTCGCCCGCATCGGGGAAGGAAAGCGCCCAGTAGGGGCGGATTTCGGTCCTGCCATCCTCCACGATCATCAGATGCGCGGGCGGCAGCTCAAAAATGCCTTTGAAGCCCGTGCGGGGCGCAATCGGCGCCCACAGCGTAAAGATCTGGTCGAGGGCGACCGGGTCGATTTCCGCAGTGATGCCCGGCACGGCAAACAGCGCCTTCGCTTCCGAGGCGAAGTAAAACCGGCCTTCATGCGTGGTGTGGAACAGCGGGCGCACGCCCATGCGGTCGCGCGCCAGAAAGAGGCGGTGTCGGGCGCCGTCCCATATGGCAAAGGCGAAGTCGCCATTGATATGGCCCACGCACTCCGTGCCGAATTCCTCGTAAAGCCGCAGCAGCACTTCCGTGTCGCTGGCGGTGCGGAAGCTCCGGCCCCGCGCCTCCAGCATGGCGCGCAGCTCCACATGGTTGAAGATTTCGCCATTATAGGTGACGTGCAAGGTGCCGTCGTCGTTGGCCATCGGCTGCGCGCCATCGTCCGACAGGTCGATGATTGCGAGCCTGCGATGGCCGAGGCCAGCTTCGCTTTCGACATGGATGCCCTGTCCGTCAGGCCCGCGATGGGCGATGGCGGCGCACATGCGCTCCAGGAGCGCGCGCGCCTTACCGGGCGGCAAATGGCCGTGATAGCCTGCTATCCCGCACATGATCGGCTCCCGGCAAGACGCCGCGACACGGCCTGCCCCCGCCCGCTGCCGGTCATGGGCATGCGGGCAGCCTCGATCTTGAGCTTCCATGGCGATGGCCGGACGTGGCTTGCCAATTCATCCCCCGATGAACTTTCTGTCATCGGCCAAATTAGGTTCCGATTACTAACAACCCCTCAAGCGCCGGCGCCGGCGGACCGCATCCGGCAGATAGCCTTAAGGTGCGCTTAAGGCGGGACGGTTTGATCCGCCGTCAAAGCAATGGTGAAGAGGAATTCCGAAACTTGGATGATCGAAGCAGAATTCCGGCAGCTTTCACGCGCCGCATGTTCTTCATTGGAGCCGGTGCGGTAACGCTTGCCGGTTGCACGTCCACCTTGCCTCCTTCGGAAATAGTGCCGAATGTGGCTCCTGCTCCGCCCAAAGCTGTCAGGCCGCCGATATATGACGCATTGCCGTACGAGCCGTTTCCCGTGCCAGCCGTCAACGTCGCCAAGCTTGATGAGCGGTTCTGGCGCGCGGAGATCGATTACGACACGCCGGAAAAGCCGGGCACGCTGATCGTCGATACGCCCGGAAAATATCTCTACCACGTAAAGTCCGGTGCACGCGCAACACGCTATGGCATCGGCGTCGGCCGCGACGGTTTTTCATGGGCTGGGCGCGCCATCATGGCCTACAAGCGCGAATGGCCGCGCTGGACGCCTCCGGACGAGATGGTGGCGCGTCAGCCGGAGCTCGAACCCTACAGCATTGCCAATGGCGGCATGGGGCCGGGCCTGCGCAATCCGCTTGGCGCGCGGGCGCTCTATATCCATAAGGATGGCAAGGACACGCTCTATCGCATTCACGGTTCGCCGGAGGAGTGGTCGATCGGCAAGGAAGTGTCGTCCGGCTGCATCCGGCTGATCAATCAGGACATCGTCCATCTTCACGACAATGTCAGGGACGGCAGCCCGATCGTGGTGATTCCCGATCCCTCGAAGAGGCATCTCCTTGCCGTGTAGGCGATTTACAGCCGCAGAATGCCCGCTGCCTGGCCTCAGTTCGGGCCCGCGCCGGAGATCGGCGAGATGAACGGCGCGCTCCAGCTTCCTCCCACGAAGAACAATGTCTGGTTCGCCGGGGGAGCGGGCGCTTCTCCGCTTTCTTCATTCGATGCGGCCGGCGGCTGCTGGCTGGAAATGCCGCCCGCCAGGGCAAGGCCACGCCCGGCATAGGGCATGATGCCGGTCAGCCACAGGCGTGAATTGCCGTGGTTGGCCTGCGCCTTTTCGAGGCGCACAACGCCCTTGGCAACGCTGGCCTTGAATTCCGCCCCGTCGATCGGAACGCTGCCATTGGCAACCTCGTCGAGCGGGAAAAAGCCGCCTTCGGCACTGCGTTTGACGAAGGCCGTCAGATCGAGACCGGAAAGCGAGCCGGGCCCGAAGGTGGCCGAAATCGATCCGTCGGCATTTTCCATAATGGAATTCCAGTCCTTGCCCGGCCCTTTCAGGATGACGGAGACGGTGCCCTTGCCGGTCGGCATCAGCCGGGTCATTCCCACCGCCTCGCCGAAGGCCGCGCCATTGATGTCGGAGGCCAGAAGCCTCATCTCGGCCTGCGTGCCGCCGGGGGTGCGATCGAAGCGGATGCCGGTCTGGATGTTGCCGCCGAAGGCGCTGGCGTCGGACACGTCGAACACCGACAGGCCATCCCTCACCTGCGCGGTCGCTGCGAGCGAATTCAGCGGAATGGGTCCCGCCATGGCCTTGGCCGCCGAAAGACGCAGGTCGAGATTGATGAAGCCGGTAAGCGTCGCGTCGATGTCGCCGGCACTGAGGCCGGCCGGCGCCGCAAGCGGTGTGAACGCCGACACGAAGGGGCCGAGATCCAGCGTCTCGAAAGCCAGGGTGCCCGACAGCGTCGGTCGCCCGTTTTCAGCGAAGGCAAGGTCGAGCACGCCGCTGCCGGGGTTCTTGCCCAGCGTGATCTGGGTATTGTCGAATTTCACCCGCTCCGCCCCGCCGGAAACGTGGCTCGAAACCGCCATGGCCGCGATGGTGGTGGCGCTGGCCATCCGCATGCCCGTCCATTCCATGACACGGCGCATGGATGGCGATTGGAATTTGACCTCGCCGTCGATGAAAGGATTGGCGGCGAGCCCCGCCTTGCCTTCAAACGACAGGTTTGCCGGCGCCGATCTGACGGAGAAGCTGAGCGGGGCCGAACTTCCGGCCGCCAGCGCCAGCGGCTTTTGCGTGGCGGCCTCGACCGTGACGTTTTCGCCGCGCCAGATCGCCGAGGCTGAAAACGAGGCCGCCGCGCCGGGGGCCGTCCAGTTCGCTTTGGCGCTGACGCCGCTCAAAATCTCGCTGTCCTTGCCGTTGATGGCGGTGACGATGCGCCCGTCGCGGATTTCGACAGTGCCGAGCGCCCCTCCCGGAACCAGCCTGGGATCGGGCTCCGCCGCGCCGGATTTGACCATGCCGCGCGCCAGTTCGATGGAATAGCCGATGCTGCCGCTTTCCGGCAGGGAAGGCAGATAAAGCCCCGATGCGGTGCGCTCCACCCGCACGGTGGGGCGCACGAGCCGGGTTGATGAAAACGACACCTCCCCGCGCAATGCCGCCATGGCTGCCAGGCCGACTTCGACCCGCTCGGCATAGATGACGGGTATGCGCTCCGGGTCGCTCCACCGTGACATCGAGACTTCCGTCAGCACGGCGTTCAGTTGCGGCCAGACCTCGATCCGCGGAGAGCCGGAGATGGTGACGCGGTAGCCGGTCAGGCGGCTCATTTCCCAGGCTATGCGGTCGCGCACGATGCGATTGGATGCGACATAGGGCAAGGCAGCCATGATCGCGGCCGCGGCAACGGCGGCGATGCCGATCACCCATAAGCCACGCCGGATCCAGCTCGACGTCATCTCGACCTTTCCGCGTCATGTCAGGTGGGGCAAGGTGTAACCGGTGGATGACGCTTTTCAAGTCTTTATGGCCTGCCGATGGCCTGTTGCCCACATGCGGCCGTCGATCCTGCCCGCCCCGTAAGGCGGATCGGGGTTTCGTCTCCCGTCTGTCCGGCGCGCAATCCCGCTGGAAACCGGGCGCAACATAGTCAACGAAAGATGAAGGGCGAAGTTTACCTAAAATTCAGATGTGGAACCGATTCGTAAATTTTCCCGTATGCGGGTAAGGATTTGTTAAGGGGTTGGCGGCGATAGTTACGCTCGAGTTAAGAGAGTTCCCGTCCGGTAACGCCCTCAAGCCGATGGAATTTCCCTGCCCGTTGTGACAAAATAATTCAGGCGCCTTCGGGCGCCTTTTTCTTTTTCCGCGCTCATTTCAGGGAATCGGCCGGCACGGGGCAGGGAATCGGCCGGCACGGGGCAGGAAATTGACCGGCGCGGGGCAAAACGGCCGGTTTTTGCTCCGGAGCAGCAATAATTATCCTGCCAGCACCCGCACCGAGGGGAACGCCACTTCGACCAGCGTGCCTTCGCCCGGTGTCGAGGCGATGGTGAAGCGCGCGCGGTTGGCTTCCACCATGGCCTTGGTCAGCGGCAGGCCAAGGCCGGTGCCGTCGCTGCGGCCGCGCTTCAGCGTGTTGACCTGCTTGAACGGTTTCAGCGCCTGTTCGACCTCGGCCTGCGTCATGCCGATCCCGGTATCGCGCACCCGCATCACCACATCGCCGGAAGGCTCATAGGCGGTGGAAACGATCACCTGCCCGCCGGCCTGCGTGTAGCGGACGGCGTTCGACAGGATGTTGAGCGCGATCTGGCGCACGCTGCGCAGGTCCGCCACCACGTCCGGAAGCTTCGAGGCGAAGCTGGAACGGATGATGACGCGCTCGCGGTTGGCCTGCGGCTGCATCAGCGCCACGGTTTGGGCCAGCGTGTCGTTGAGCGACACCGCTTCGTAATCCATTTCCTGCTGTCCGGCCTCGATCTTGGATATGTCGAGCAGATCGTTGACCAGATCCAGCACATGAGTGCCGGAGCGGTTGATGTCGCGCAGATAATCGCGGTAGCGGTCATTGGCGATGGGACCGAATTTCTCGTCCATCATCAGTTCGGAGAAGCCGATGATGGCGTTGAGCGGCGTCCTGATCTCGTGGCTGATGCGGGCGAGGAAGTCGCTCTTTTGCGAAGACGCCCGCTCGGCCAGCGCGCGCGCCTGGGTCAGGTCTTCCTCGGCGCGCTTCCATTGCGTGATGTCGCGCATGACGGCGCAGAAGCCGCTGTCGTTGGGCAGCCTTCCAATGGTCATGAACAGGGGGATGAAGCGTCCCTGAGCCTCGCGGCCGATGACTTCGCGCCCGTCGTTGAGCACGCTGGCGACGCCGGGTTCGGTCAGTCCGGCCAGATAGTCGCGGGCCGCGCGCTGGCTTTCGATGGCGAAGAGCGAGGCGAAGGGCTTGCCGGCCACCTCGTCGCTGTCGAAGCCGAACAGGGCCTCGGCCGGGCGGCTGATGGAACGGATCGTGCCGTCGCGCCCGATCAGCACCACGCCGTCGGTGGCGGTGTCGATGATGGTGCGCATCTCGCTGATGCGCATCTTCAGTTCGGCAATATCGGCCTGATGGGCAACGTTCGCCGCGCGCGCGATTGCCTCCGCGTCGGCTGCGGGAGCGGCGGTTCCCTCGTCCAGGCGGCGAAGAACCAGCATCAGCGCCCGGCGCTCCCGCCATGGCACGGACCGCAGCACGGCCTCGACGGGAAACTCGCCGCCGTCCCTGCCGCGCAGGAAGAGCGCGTGGCGGCCGTCGTCCTCGCCGGAATCCTCCCCCTCGGCCTGTTCCTGCGGATGGTCGATGAACAGGGCCTCCAGCCCGCCGCATGACGCCAGGTCGTTCAGGGATTCATAGCCGGTGAGGGCGAGGAACTCGTCGTTGCAATAATGAAGCTCGTCGCCTGAATGGATCAGCAGCGGCACCGGCAGATGCGAGAGAATGGTGGTATCCGGCGCAACGGTGCCGGCATCCCTATCCTCCGCAGGCGCGGCCTCGGGCGGCGGTGCCGGCAGGCCGCCTTCCGCCGTCCCGCGCCGGTCGTCTTCACCGATCCCGGCATCTTCATCGGGAGGCGTGCCCGTGACGTGTCCATCCAGCCTCGCATCGCGGAAATCCGCATCGGCCATGCTGTCGTCGTCATCTTCCTGCGCGTAGTCGAGCAGGGAGCGGCTGTCTTGGCGGGAGGGCGAAACCGGCGACCGCGCCGGCGCGGGGGCCGTCTCCGGCTGCTCCGCAGCGGCCGGCACCTCCGGCTTTCGTTCGTCAGCCTGCCCGGTGGCGCTGTCTCTTCTCAGGCGCTCCGCGATCTCGCGGAAGGCATTGCGCTCGGACGAGGAAAGCCCCCTGTCCCTGCCCGCGGGTTCCTGTGCCGGAGGGCGGTGCTCGGCAAGCCTTATCACCTTGTCGGCGAAGCGGCGTTCCGGTTGCGGAGCGATGCTGATCGCCGGAACCTCGCCATTGAACGGGTCGGCCGGTCGCCCGGCCTCGTCCGCGCCAAGATATTCAGGCATCCAGGGTAGGTTTGGAACCAGCGCCAGCCCGATCTTTTCAGGGTCCGCCCGCATCTCGGCCATGCGCACGATGCCGAAGCCGCGGAACCCTTCGAAACCGCGGTCCCGGTTGTAGACGGGCAGGGCGGCCAGATCGACCGGCACGCACCGGTCGGTGCCGGCGACGGGCCACAGAACGGACCGGCCGGACCACGTGTCGCGCCGCTCCAGAAGGCCTGCAACTTCGCCCGCAGGATCGAAGCCGAAGGTCGTGGCCACTTCGCGAAACCGGCGGCCGATGACATTCGCCGCTTCCGCGCCGACCGCGGCGCCGAACTCGTCGGAAAGGGCGCTGAAGCGTCCCTCCGCATCGGTGCGCCACACGAAACGTACGGCCGGCGCGCCTTCCTGCGGGGCCGTCTCAAGCCGGCCGCGGGTTTCGTTACCGGACGCCGCCGGATTTTCCCGTCCCGTGGCGGCGGCCGGCTTGTCGTCGTGGCTGAAATACCAGTGATCGTGCCTGCTGCCGGCTTCGTCACCGGTCGCGGGCGCGGGTTTGTCCCCGGCCGGCCGGATGGCCGCCGGCCCGGCGCCGCCATCGTCGACCACCACCAGAAGGTGACGCAACGGCTCGTCCGTGAGGCGCGCGATGCCTGCCGGGTAGGAGCGCGAGCCGGCGCGGATCAGGCGCTTGACCATGCGGTCCCGCTCGCCCGCCACCTCCGAGACCAGCGCCGCGAGGGTCGGGGCGGGGATGCCCAGACCGGCAAAGCCGGCGGAACCGGCTTCGACATGGCCGTTGCCGTCGATGAAGGCGAGGAACTGCCCGTGGGCGTCGAAACCGCTCAGCGCGCCTGGATCGGGCGCGGCAGGCGCTGCATCGCCCGGCGCCTTCGGCACGGCCAGCAGGATGGCCTTCTCCGCATCCGGCATGGTGACGCCGCTGGCGAGAAGGGGGGTGCTTGCGCCGCTGATGCCGGCGGTGAGGCGCACCAGAAGCGGCCGGTCGGCGCCGATGTCGGGAAATGAGCCGGTTGACGCGATCTGGCGCCGGGCAATGGCCGGCAGGCCGGACGCCGCGCCGATCGCCTGATCGACGCCCGCATGGCCGAACAGGGCAGCACCCGGACCGTTCGCCCATAGAATGAATTCCAGATCGGCCGAGAGGATGACCATCGCATCCCCCGCGGCAAAGCGCCGCCGTACCGTGTCGAGTACGGCAACGTCCAGAAAGGAATAGGCTTGAGGCGACATGCTCTCGACGAACCCTCGGGGCCGGCTGGTTGAGATTAACGCTTTGTTAATAAAAGGCCTGCGCCTTTTCGTCCACAACCTGAAGCTTCCATAGAGACGAATCCTGCCTGTGTGGTTAACGCGCGCCGTTTTTTATGCTGCGATGCAGCAAAGATGTTGCATTGCACAAAATCTATGCTATATATCCGCCATCACCGTGGAACGCATTGGCGTTGAGTCACAGACCCAGCCCCCGAAAGGATCGACATGACCAGGACCAAAACCGCAGAAACCGTTGAATTCCCGACTTTCGACGCTTCCAGGGCCGCTGACAGCGTTCGCAATTTCGCCGAGAAGGGCATCGAGCAGTCGAAGGAAGTCTACACCAAGCTGAAGGCCGGCACCGAAGAGGCCCAGAAGGCTTTCGAAACCACCTATGAGGCTGTCCGTTCGAATTCCAGCGATCTGTCGCTGAAGGCCATTTCCGCTCTGCGCGCCAATGCGGAAGCCGGCTTCAGCCACCTCGAAGCCCTGGTCGGCGCCCGTTCGCTGTCGGAAGTGGTCGAACTTCAGACCTCGTTCCTGCGTCAGCGTTTCGAGGATGCCGTGTCTCAGGCCAAGGATTTCCAGTCTGTTGCCGCCAGGGCTGCCGAAGACGTTTCCAAGCCCATCAAATCGGCTGTCGAGAAGTCCATCAAGGCCGGCAAGGCTGCCTGAGCCTGCTTCCGGCCGCCGGTTTCCTCCCTCCCGGCACCGGAAAATTTCAGAGAATATCAGAAAGGCCGGCTTCCTCCCGCTGGCCTTTCTGTATTTCCGGCCTGTTCCGGAACGAGATGTGGAAGCTTCTGCGCCTTGTGTGACGTTTTCCCCCACACATGGCTTGAATTAGGCTTCATTAAACCGTATTGACGCTTCGCCGGATCGAAACCGTTCCGCCGGCTGCGGAAGGTGATGGTTCGCGATATGCCCGAAACGGGCCTGTGCCGTTGTAGCTCAGCTGGTTAGAGCGCCGGATTGTGGATCCGGAGGTCCCTGGTTCGAACCCAGGCAACGGTACCATCTTTCCGGTCTTCCCATCTTTCTTGTCTTCAGTGCGTATCGGCCTGTGGGTGCCGTCCTGTGCGTATTGCAGCCGCGCGCGCGAATGCCTAGATTGAGGCTGCCGAACAACAAGTTTGCCAAAATGGTGTTCCCGACGATGATGCATCGCCCCGCCCTTATGAGCGGCAACCATATAGGCTGTCCCGACCCGGTGGGCGGCGGCTTTTTCTGACACGCGGCAATGCAGTGTGATGAGCTCCCGGCGCTTTTTTAAGCTAAAGCATGTCGCCCGAAACCGGGAACCGGTTTCGGGACGATGACATGCGTGAAAACGACAGCTCAAGGCGCAGGGAGCAGACTGAAAGATCGCGATGCGCTTCAGCCAGTCTCGGGTTGTAACGGAACCGGATCACCAGATACGGGATACGCAGGAAAATGAGTGAGCAAGCGATCAGATTCCTTCAGGAGTGGATCGGCGAAAAGTGCCAGTCCCCGGCCGTACCGGCTGGAACCGACCCCGCGAAAATAGATGAGCAGGCCGAGACGCTGGCGCGGGAGTGCACCGAGGAAGCCGCCCATGCCGGCATTCCGCTTGAGGACATTCAGGAAGAGGTGGGCGACATACAGGAGCTCATCGCCCTGCATCTGGAAGATGCCGCCGAAACGGATACCGAAAATGACGAGACCGGGCAGGACGGCCAGCCTGCTTCGCCGGCTGCCCCGGCTGGAAACGACTAGCGCGTTTCCAGGAAAAGTGGAAACATTTTTCCGGTTCGCAAACGCGACAAAACAAAGACCTGGAGCCGTTCGGCGATCCCGTAAAACCTTGAACGGCTCTGGAGCCTTTCTGCTTTTCTCCGAATCGCAAAATCGCTCTAACTTTTTGTTTTGACGCAATTCCGAACGCAAAATCGCTGCGCACTTTTGCTCGAATTGCTCGAAAGCATGCCGTCCGAAAGCGGCTTCCGCTTTCGGGCGTCACGCTTCGATAAGGCGCTGCTGCCGCAGTTGGAAACTGCTGATCTCAGAAAAGCGAACCCTGGCCGCCGCCGTCCTTCTGTTTAGGCGCAGGGCGCGGACGCACGGGCTCCGCTGCGGGCTTGCCGCCTTTTGCGATCGCCGTCGCCGCGCCATCGGCGAAGCGCAGCTCCAGCGTCTGGCCGGCCCCGATGTCGCCCGCCCGCCGTATCAGTTCGCCACGGTCGTCCAGCACCATGGCGTAGCCGCGTTCGAGAATGGCCCGTTCCGAAAGCTTCAGTGTCGACAAGAGCCGGTCTGCCTGGATCAGCCGGGCGCGCAGCCGCTGAAGCCGCACATCCAGCGCCTGATCGCCCCGCCGCGCCAGCCCGGCCAGCGTTTCCGCCTGCTGCCGCCGGCGTCGCAGGATGGGTGCGGGCGTCAGCCTTCCGGAGCTGTTGCGAAGCCGCTCGCGCCGTTCGCGCACCACGGCGAAAAGGGCTGCCCGCGCGCGCGCCATGTCGCGGCCGATCAGCAGGCGCGCCTCGTTCATGCGCCGTGAAAGGGCCGCCGGTGTCAGCCGGATCGCCGCCAGCCGCGCCCGTTTGCGTTCAAGACCGACTTCCAGCGCCCGTTGCAGGCGGCTTTCGGTCTCATCGAAGCGGCGGCGTTTCAGCCCCAGCAACTGATCCGGCGTGGGCAGTGCGCGTGCTGCCGCCCGCACCGCCTGCCGGTCGCGTTCCAGGCGGCGCGAAACACAGCCTTGCAGCCGCGAGGCAAGTGCGGCCAGCGTCGCTTCCAGCTCGGCCCGCACCGGCACCGCCATTTCGGCGGCGCCCGTTGGCGTCGGGGCGCGGACATCGGCGGCAAGGTCGATCAGCGTCCAGTCGGTCTCGTGGCCGACCGCCGAAATCACCGGGATCTGGGAAGCGGCGACGGCGCGGGCCAGCGCCTCGTCGTTGAAGCCCCAAAGGTCCTCCAGGCTGCCGCCGCCGCGCGCCACGATCAGCACGTCCGGCCGCCGGATCGGCCCGTCAATGGTCAGCTCGTTGAAACCGGTGACGGCGGCCGCCGCTTCAGCGCCCGAGGTTTCGCCCTGTACGCGCACCGGCCAGACGATGACGTGCAGAGGATAGCGGTCGCGGATGCGGTGGAGAATGTCGCGGATCACGGCCCCGGTCGGCGAGGTGATGACGCCGATGACAGCCGGCATATAGGGCAGGCGGCGCTTGGCGGCGGCATCGAACAGGCCTTCGGCGGCCAGCCTGCGCTTGCGCTCTTCCAGCAGCGCCATCAGCGCGCCGGCGCCCGCCGGCTCCAGATTGTCGATGACGATCTGGTATTTGGAAGAGCCCGGATAGGTGGTGAGCTTGCCGCTCGCCACCACTTCCATGCCTTCCTCAGGCCGGAATTTGAGGCGCGACATGGTGCCCTTCCAGATCACCGCCTCCAGCCGGGCGCGGTCGTCCTTCAGAGCGAAATAGGCATGGCCGGAAGAGTGCGGGCCGCGATAGCCGGAAATTTCGCCGCGCACCCGCACATTGCCGAACACGTCCTCGACGGTGCGCTTCAGCGCGCCGGAAATCTCGCTGACGCTGAATTCCGTGGCGTTGGTGCGTGATTCGGGGGTCGTTTCGCTCATGCGCGAATAGGGCCTTCCCGGCCCCGCCGGGTCAAGGGATGGCGGTCATTGTCCGCTGTTTCCTCACCAGCCGGGAAGGATGGCGGGAACCTGTCCACGGCGCAGGCGCCCGGGCCCGTTTGCGCCGAAGCCGAGGCCGGTGGCATCGTTAAGCGCCGGCACCGAGATGTTGTCGAGGCTTTCGGCGATGTGGCGGGCCAGCGCGTCGACGATTTCGGGCTGTTCGGTCTGGCCGCGCATCAGCCCGATGCGGCAGTCGGGCAGGAAGCCGAAGCCATCCGCTTCGCCCAGAACCCGCATTCCGGGCCGCAGCGCGCATTCCGGCAGCACGGAAATGGCGAGTCCCGAAAGCACGGCCGCGGCGATGACGGTGGCCGAGAAGGAGGTGAACAGGATGCGGTATTCGCGGTTCATGCCGTCCAGCACGTCACAGGCGGCGCGCCGCCACACGCAAGTCGGCCGCCCGAAGGCCATGGGCAGCACCTCCTGCTCATGGGTGGCATGGTTGGCGGAACTGACCCACAACAGGGGTTCGCGCCGCACCACTTCCGACTGGCCGCGCGCATCGTTGTGGGTGACGAGCGCGATATCGAGCTGGCCGCGATTGATCTGGTCGACCAGCCCCGGCGTCGGCTCGCACACAACCGTCAGTTCCACCCGGGGATTGGAGCGCGAAAAGCGCGCCATGATCTCGGGCAGGAAACGGTCGGCATAATCGTCCGGCGTGCCGATGCGGATGGTGCCTTCAAGCCGCCGGTCATCGAAGGCGGCCAGCGTTTCGCGGTTGAGAAACAGAAGCCGCCGGGCATAGGAAAGCAATCTCTCGCCTTCCTCGGTCAGCCGGTTGGTGCGGCCTTCCTTCTCGAACAGCGGCTTGCCGATGCGCTCTTCCAGCCGGCGCATCTGCATGGACACCGCCGACTGGGTGCGATGCACGCCTTCGGCCGCGCGGGTGAAGCTGCCGGTGTCGGCAATGGTGATGAAGGTGTGCAGCTGGTCGAGGTCAAGAGGGGGCTTCATCACGTACCTATCAGCAGGATTGATCCCAAGCATTAAAAACATTCGTTGGATTAATCAATGCGCGCGTGACAAACCGATGGCGATCGCACAAGGCCGGATGCGATGCGGCGGTTCGCCGCGATGTCCGGCCCGTGTCGATCCAGCAGGGAATTGAACGTGCACCGGCAAAGCTGCGCCATCCGCGCTGGCGGGGATCGTCGTGTGCGAATGTCGGAGAATGGTGAAATGACCGCCTGTGACTGCGCCGCCGAAGCCTCGCGCCTGTCGGTCCGGCCTTCCGCGATCAAGCGCCTCGCTCGCGCCGTCCTCAGTCTGGTGACGCTGTGGGAGAACCGGCGCACATTCCGGCGATTGTCGGAGATGACCGATGCCGAACTTGCCGATATCGGCATCACCCGCGCCGATATCGATGCCGCAAACGAGATATCGTCTGGTTGCGACCCGACCGAGCGGCTGATGGCCATTGCCGATGCGCGTTCAGGCCTGATGGGGGCTGCAAGGTCCGTCTGAACTCCCTGGAGCGTTTCCAGGAAAAGTGGAGACACTTTTCCAATTCGCAAACGCGACAAAACAAAGACCCGGAGCCGTTCGGCGATCCCGTGAAACCATGAACGGCTCTGAGCAGGCATACCCTGTCCGGTCCCCTCCGGCTTGCCTGCCTTGCCCGGTTCCTTTCGTCGCAAAAGCGGAAGGACGCCGGGCTTTTTTCATGGTTCTTACCGGTTGCGATCCATGCCGCGCAGGAACTGGTCGAAAACCGATTCCATGCCCTTTTGATAGTCGTCGCGCTGCTTTGCGCCGGTTTCGAACATCTGGCCGAACAGGTCTCCATAGGGGTTCTGCGGCTTTTCCTCCGAAGCGGCCTGAGGCTGCCGGGGCTGTTTGCGCGGCTTCTGCCCGGAGGCGTCCTGTGCCGCGCCACCCAGCATATCGGTCAGGATCTTGCCCCACGGATTGTCTGCGAAAGGATTTTGCGCCGGATCCTGCGTCTGTTTCGGGGCCTGCGGCGAAGCCTGGCCGCCGCCGAACATGTCGGAGAGGATCTTGCCGAACGGATTGCCGCCTTGCGGAACGCTGCGGCCCGGCGCGGCCTGTGCGCCGCCCATCTGCTTCATCATCTCGCCGATGATCTGCCCCAGAGGATTGTCGCCGGCGCCGGCGGGCGTCTGTGGCCGGGCGGTCGACTGCTTGAACAGGCCGCCCATGACCATCGAGGCGATGACCGGCAGCATCTGCTGCAAAAGCTGCTGGCTGAGGCCGGTGGCCTGCGCCGCCTGCGCGGCAACGGCGCGCGAAAGATCCCTGGAACCGAACAGATGGCCGAGAATGCCGTTGCCTTCCTCGACGCCCTGCGGGGAGAAGGCGCGGCTGGCGTCCTCGAAATATTTCGCGTGCTGGCCGCTGGCCAGCGCATTGAGGAAACCGCCGAGGCCGTAGGGATCCGAGGTGTTGCGCTTCAGCCCCTGCGAGAAGGCGGGCAGCAGCGCTTCCACGGCAGCCTGCGCCTGCTCCTGCGACAGATTGAATTGCCTCGCCAGCGCTTCCATGCCCTGGCCGTTCTGGGCCTTGGTCAGCATTTCGAACAGGTTTTGCATAGACAGGTCTCCGGCAGATTGTCGGAAGAACCTATAGCAATTCCGGCAGAAGTGCGAAGCGGTTTTGCGCTCGCATTTGCGTCAACGCAAATGGTCGAAGCATTTTCGCGATGTGGAGACAGGCGCAGACGCTCCAAGCCGCGCCGCCGGAGCGTGAAACCCGGTCAATATGCGTATTCGAGAAACACCGGTTCGATCGAGCCGCCCCAGCGTGTGTGATAGGCCGACAGCATTTCCCCGGCGCTGGTGGTGCCGCGGGCGACCACCTCGTCCAGCGTTTGCAGGAACGAGGTCTCGTCGTAGCCGTCTCGGTTGAGGCGGGCGCGGTTCTTCAGGCCGAGCCGCGAGAGCGCCAGCACCTCGCGGCCGATCTCGCGCAGGCTGGTGTTGCGGAACGGCGTGCCGATACCTTGCGCCGGCACGCTGTCGCGCATCGCCACCACCTCCTCATATGTCCAGTCCAGGGTCAGCGCCTCGGCGGCGGCCAGCGCCTCCTCATCGTAGAGCAGGCCGACCCAGAAGGCCGGCAGGGCGCAGATGCGGCGCCACGGACCGCCATCGGCGCCGCGCATTTCGAGAAAGCGCTTCAGCCGGACATCCGGGAAGAGGGTCGAAAGATGATTGGCCCAGTCGCCCATGGTCGGCAGGCCATCCGTCAGTTCGTCGCGGGCCGCGCCCTTCATGAACTGGCGGAAGGTCATATGCGTCATGTCGTGGTACTGTTCGTCGCGGATGACGAAATACATCGGCACGTCCAGCGCCCATTCGACATAATCGGCGAAGCCGAAATCGGGCGAGAAGCAGAAGCGCGGCATGCCGGCGCGCTCATTGTCGGTGTCGCGCCAGATTTCGCCGCGCCAGCTTTGCAGGCCGTTGGGTTTGCCGTCGGTAAAGGGCGAATTGGCGAACAGCGCCGTCGACAGCGGCTGAAGCTTCAGCGAAACCTGCATCTTGCGGCGCATGTCGGCCTCGCTGCCGAAGTCGAGATTAACCTGAATGGTGCAGGTGCGGTACATCATGTCGAGACCCTGCTTGCCGACTTTCGGCATGTAGCGGGTCATGATCTCATAGCGCGATTTCGGCATCATTGGCGTTTCGGCCAGCGTCCATTTCGGACTGCCGCCGAGGCCGAGGAAGCGGATGCCGAGCGGCTCGGCGATCTCGCGCAGCTGCGCCAGATGGGCGTTGCCCTCGCGGCAGGTCTGGTGGATGGTTTCGAGCGGCGCGCCGGAAAGCTCGAACTGTCCGCCGGGCTCCAGGCTGATCGCGCCCTGTCCGGTCGGCTCGACAAGTCCGATGATGCGGCCGGCATCCATGATCGGATCCCAGCCCAGCTTTTCCCGCATGCCCTCCAGCAGGGTGCGGATGCCGCGCTCGCCGCCATAGGGCACGGGCGCATGGCCATCGACATAGAAGGGGAACTTCTCATGCTCGGTGCCGATACGCCATTTCTCCCGCGGCTTGTTGCCGGCGGCCAGGTAATTCACCAGTTCGTCGATGCCTTCTATCGGGCTGAAATCGGTGGTGTCGCGCGCCATGAATACCTCATTGCCGTGGCTTTCCGGGAAATGTGCGGGCTAGTTGGACGATATGACCGTCCCCGATCAAGCGAAAACTGTAGACCCACGCTTCAACGAAACTTCATGGCGTGCCCGCGTCCCCGCCCGGCATGGATGTTTCGCGGGAGACATGGATGTTTCGCGGAAGACGGGGAACCTTGGACTGGCTGCGGCATTTCGGTCTGTAGCGCGAGGCACGCATGACGACGGGCGAGGGGAATTGGGCATGGCTGCGACGGATGAGGCGGGAAAGCGTCCGGAAAAAACCGCCGGCACGGGCGATTATGTGCGCCCCTTCGTGCCAACCGCCGTCACCATGGCGGGGGTGGTCGCCATCCTCTATCTGGGGCGTGACGTCTTCCTGCCGCTGGCCATCGCCTTCCTGCTGACCTTTGCGCTGGCGCCCATCGTGTCGGCGCTGCGCAAGCGCTCGATCCCGAAAGTTCCGGCGGTGGTGGTGACGGTGACGCTCGCCTTCCTCGCCATCGGGCTGTTTTCCTTCGTAGTCGCCACCCAGGTCAGCACGCTGGGGCAGAACATCCCCGCCTATCAGGCGAACATTCTGGAGAAGGTGCGGACGCTGCGCGAAGCGGGCGCCAATGGCGGCATCGTCGAGCGGCTGAGCAATGCGGTGGAGCGCGTCGGAGCCGAGCTTCAGCGCGAAACCCGCGTGCCCGAGCAGGCCGGGCCGCAGGAGCCGGAGCGCCAGCCGCTGCCGGTGGAAATCGTTTCGCGCCAGAACCCGGTCGAGATGCTGAAGAACGTCGTCGTGCCGCTGGCCACTCCTTTCGCCACCGCCGGCCTCATCGTCGTCGTCGTCATCTTCATGCTGCTGGAGCGCGAGGATCTGCGCGACCGCTTCATCCGCCTCGTCGGCTACAGCGATCTGCACCGCACGACCGAGGCCTTGCAGGATGCCGGCAAGCGCGTCGGCCGCTACCTGCTCATGCAGCTTGTGGTCAACACCACTTACGCCATTCCCATTACCATCGGCCTGTGGCTGATCGGCATTCCCAATGCGCTGCTGTGGGGGCTTCTGGCGCTGGTGTTGCGCTTCGTGCCCTATATCGGGCCGGCCATCGCCATGCTTCTGCCGCTGCTTCTGGCGCTGGCGGTGGCGCCGGGCTGGTCGATGCTTTTGTGGACGGCGGGCATCTTCCTCGTCATGGAGCTGATCTCCAACAACATCATGGAGCCGTGGCTCTACGGATCGCGCACCGGCCTGTCGTCGCTGGCCATCATCGTGGCGGCGATCTTCTGGACATGGCTGTGGGGCCCGCTTGGACTGGTGATCTCGACGCCGCTCACCGTCTGCCTCGTGGTGCTCGGCCGCCACGTGCCGCAATTCGCTTTTCTGGATGTCATGCTCGGCAACGAGCCGGTGCTGGAGCCGCATGCCCGGCTCTACCAGCGTCTGCTGGCGGGCGATCCCGACGAAGCGACCGACAATGCCGAGGAGTTTCTCGAAGAGCGCTATCTGGTCGATTACTACGACCATATCGGCATCCCCGCCCTGCTCATCGGCGAGAGCGACCGCCAGCGCGGCGTCATGACCGATGAGCAGCGCCGCAAGCTGGCGTCCAGCGCGCTGGCGCTCGTCGAAAATCTGGAAGAGGTGGCGCAGGAGGAAGAGGAGGAGGAGGAAGATGCCGCCGCCGAAGCCGCCAAGGGCCCCCCGCCTTCCGGCGAAAAGGGTATCGAAACACCGGATCTGCCGGATGGCGAAGGGCGCTCCCTCCTGTGTCTCGGCGGGCGCGGCGAACTGGACGATGCCGCCGCCGCGATGCTGGCGCAGGTTCTGGAAGTGCAGGGAGCGGAGGTTGCGGCCGCCTCTCACGCCGCGCTGGAGAGCCGCGCCGTCCCGGCGTTGTCGCTGGACGGCCTCGATACCGTCATCGTGGCCTTCCTCAACACGGCTTCGCTTGCCCATGCCCGTCATGCGGTGCGGCGGCTGAAGCGGGCAAAGCCGGGCTTGCGGGTCGGCATCCTCATGCCGCGCACCGGGGATGAGCGCGCGAAACCCGTTGAAGCCGCCGTCATCAGCGCGGATTTCGTCGCCGGCTCCATCGCCGGGGCCGTGAAGGCGGGGCTCGACGACAAGCCTGCGGTGAAGCTGAAGGCAGCGACCGCCCGCCTGACGCGCAGGAAAACCCGGCCGGGGAAACCGGCGGCCGCAACCGCCTGAAACAGGCCGCCCGGAACGGGAACCGGTACCGAGACAAAGACATGCGTGAAAACAAAAGCTTAAAGCGCAAGGAGCTGATCCGAAAGATCGCGACGCGCTTCAGATCGCCATGCGTCCATCCGGACGCACAAAGAACGATCTGAATTATCGGGAGAGCATCGGACTGAAAACCGGTGTCCGGATTTCGGTCCGATGCCCTGATCCTACCAGTCGCCGATCGTTGCCTGAATGACGGCAAGCGCGGCGACCGCTGCCGTGTCGGCGCGCAATATGCGCGGGCCGAGCGGAATGGCGGTAACGAAATCCAGCCCCCGCAGCATGCGGCGCTCGTCTTCCGAAAAGCCGCCCTCCGGACCGACCAGCAGCGCCAGCTTGCGCTCGCCGATGGCCCGCAGCGCGGAAACGGGATTGCTGGTCGCGGCGTCCTCGTCGCAGAAGATCAGCCGCCGCGCCTTGTCCCAGCCCGACAGCAGGCGTTCGAGGCGCACGGCCTCGCGCATTTCGGGCACGGCAAGGATGCCGCATTGCTCGGCCGCCTCGATCGCATTGGCGCGCAGCCGGTCGGGGCCCTGCTTCGTCACCTGCGTGTGCTGGGTGAGAACCGGTTGCAGCACGCCCGCGCCCATCTCCACCGCCTTCTGCACCAGATAATCGAGCCGGGCCTGCTTGAGAGGAGCGAAGCAGTAGACCAGATCGCAGGGCGGCGGTTGCGGGCGTTCCAGGCTCTTTACGGTGAGCCGCACCACTTTCTTCCGGACCCCGGAAACCGCGGCCGACCATTCGCCGTCGCGGCCGTTGAACAACAAAAGCCCGGCGCCGGGGCCGAGCCTCAGCACATGAGCGAGATAATGGCTCTGCTGCGGATCGGCCTCGATTTCGATGCCCGCCGCAAGATCGCCGGGAACGAAAAGTCTCTGGAGTTTGTAATTGGCGCGCATCGGCGTTTGATGCGGCAGCAAGGCTTCCGCGTCAAGCGCTGGCGGAAGGGTGCCAGCCGGGCCGGTAGCCTGCGCGCAGCACGGTCACGGTGGTCGGCGGGGTCAGCAGCAGAAAGCTGTCGGCTTCCGGCAGGGATGCAGGAAAATAGCCGGCGAACGACCATCGGAGATAAGCGCCGTCGCGCTTCGTCAGGCAGAGTGCGCCGTCGCTGAACATGGCGCCGTCCGGCAGGTTCACGATCCGGGCTGGCGTCAGGATTTCCGGTTTTGCTCCACAGGCCGGCCTCTCGCCATGCAGGCGCGCGTCAAGCTGTGGCGCGCGCGGGGCGGAGATGCCGCATGCCTTGCCGAAACGGTCCAGAAAATCCTCTGCACGGCTGCGCCGGCAATGGAAGCAGGGCCGGTGTCCGGCGGCGAGCGCCGTCAC
>JAZIHP010000027.1:0-46773 GCA_036678505.1 Alphaproteobacteria bacterium | reverse complement strand
TCCATGAGGCGAGTCCCGGCCCGTGGAGGGCGGCCGCAGCCTGCTGGAGATAGGCGCAGAGCTGCAGCCCTATTACGCGGCGCCCATCGTGGCCGCGGTAGTGGACAACGTGCTTTACGAGTTAACCGCCGCGGTGGAGCCGCCGGCGACGGTGCGCTTCCTCGATTTAACCGACCCGGAGGGGCGGCGGATTTACCAGCGCAGCCTCACCTTTCTGCTCATCGCCGCCGCCTCTGAGCTTTTCCCTGGCGCCGCCGTTGCCGTGGAGCATTCCCTGGGCAAGGGCCTTTACTGCGAGATCAAGAAGGCGCCCCCGCTGAGCGCCGCCGACGTAGCCGCCATCGAACGGCGCATGCGGCAGCTGGTGGAGATGGACCTCCCCATTGAAAAGAGGAGAGTGTCTCCATCAGAGGCGGCGCAGATTTTCCGCCGCCAGGGCTTCGACGACAAGGTGACGCTGCTTAAATACTGGCCCAAGGACTACCTTAACCTCTACTCCATCGGCGGCGTGGAAGACACCCTCTACGGCTACCACGTGCCGCGCACCGGGCTGCTGAACGTATTTGAGCTGAAGTACTACCCGCCGGGGCTCATTTTAAGATTCCCCGACGAAGAGGACCCTTCCCGGGTCGCCCCCTTCGTGGAGCAGAAAAAGCTTTTTGAAGTATTCCGCGAGGCGGAGCGCTGGGGGCAGATCCTCGGCTTTGACACGGTGGGGGCGATGAACCGGCTCATTGAAGAAGGGCAGGGCGCGGAGGTTATTCGCGTGGCCGAGGCGCTGCATGAAAAGAAAATTGCCCAGATTGCCGACATCATCAGCGACCGCGTGCCTGAAGTCCGCGTCATCCTCATCGCGGGGCCTTCATCTTCGGGCAAAACCACCTTTGCCCAGCGCCTGCGCATACAGCTCCTGGTCAACGGGCTGCGTCCCCAGTCCATCTCCACCGACGACTACTTTCTCGATCGCGAGCTCACGCCCCTTGATGAATCGAACAAGCCCGATTTTGAGCACATAGAAGCGGTGGACCTGCCCCTCTTCAACGAACATCTGCTGCGGCTTATCGAGGGGCAGGAGGTGGAGATCCCCACGTATAACTTTCACACGGGAAAGCGGGAGTACCGGGGGCGGAAGATACGGCTGGGAGAGAATCAACCGCTGATTATCGAGGGGATTCACTCGCTCAACGAGGCCCTGACCAGCTCCATCCCCCGCCGCCACAAGTTCAAGATCTACATCTCCGCGCTGACGGCGCTGAACATCGATCGCCATACCCGCATTCATACCACCGATACCAGGCTGCTGCGGCGCATCGTGCGCGACGCCCAGTTCCGCGGCAGCAGCGCCCTGGAGACCATCCGCCGCTGGCCCTCGGTGCGGCGCGGCGAAGAGCGCAACATATTTCGCTTCCAGGAAGAGGCCGACATCATGTTCAACTCCGCCCTGGTTTACGAACTGGCGGTGATCAAGCGGCAGGCCGAGTTTCTGCTGGAGCAGATTGATTGCTCCCATCCCGAGTACGTTGACGCCAGGAGGCTGCTTTCTTTCCTCTCCTTCTTCCTGCCCCTGGACGCCGCGCTGGTGCCTTCCAATTCCCTGCTGCGCGAGTTCATCGGCCAGTCCTGCTTTTTTGACAGCCAGGGCTTCTGCAGATGAGGCGGGCTGCTTTCGCGGCCCCGTCCCGGCCGGGCGCCGGGGCGCGGCGCGCGCGGGGCGGCCGGGCGCGCGGCCCTTCCCGATCCTGCAAGCGTCACCTCGCTGGTCGAGGATTACGTCGAGGCGAAACTCGCACAGCGGGCGAATTCATCATGAGCAACCGGCCGAACATTCTGATCCTTATGGTCGACCAGCTTGCCGGAACCCTGTTTCCCGATGGTCCGGCCGAATTTCTTCATACACCCCATCTTCGCGCCCTTTCGGCCCGCTCGGCCCGTTTCCGCAACGCCTACACCGCCTCGCCCCTGTGCTCGCCGGCGCGGGCCTCCTTCATGAGCGGCCAGCTTCCGTCGCGCACCGGTGTCTATGACAACGCCGCCGAATTCGCCTCGTCGATTCCCACCTTCGCCCATCATCTGCGCGCCGCCGGCTACCACACCTGCCTGTCCGGCAAGATGCACTTCGTCGGGCCGGACCAGTTGCACGGCTTCGAGGAACGGCTGACCCCCGACATCTACCCCGCCGATTTCGGCTGGACGCCGGATTACCGCAAGCCCGGCGAGCGCATCGACTGGTGGTATCACAATCTGGGCTCAGTCACCGGGGCGGGCGTTGCCGAAATCACCAACCAGATGGAATATGACGACGAGGTCGCCTTCCTCGCCGGACAGAAGCTCTACGACCTGTCGCGCCTGTCCGGCGACGAAACCCGCCGCCCGTGGTGCCTGACCGTCTCCTTCACCCATCCGCACGACCCCTATGTCGCGCGCCGCCAGTACCGGGACCTCTACGCGGACTGCCCGCGACTGGAACCGGAAGTCGGCTTCATTGCCCATGACGAGCAGGACCCGCATTCGCAGCGCCTCTATCTCGCCAGCGACTATGCCAGCTTCGACATCGCGCCGGAGCAGATACGCCGCTCGCGGCAGGGCTATTTCGCCAACATCTCCTATATCGACGACAAGATCGGCGAACTGCTCGGCGTGCTCGACCGCACGCGCATGGCCGACGACACGATCGTCCTGTTCTGCTCCGACCATGGCGACATGCTGGGCGAGCGCGGCCTTTGGTTCAAGATGAGCTTCTTCGAAGGCTCCGCGCGCGTTCCGCTGATGATCGCGGGCAAGAACCTCGCGCCCGCCCGCATCGACACGCCCGTCTCCAGTCTCGACATCTGCCCCACGCTCTGCGATCTCGCCGGCATCGACATTTCCGCCATCATGCCATGGACGGACGGGCAGTCGCTGAAGCCTCTCATGCAGGGCAAAGAGCGCAGGGAACCGGTGCTGATGGAATATGCGGCGGAAGGCTCCCATGCGCCGCTGGTCGCCATCCGCGAGGGCAGATACAAGTTCGTGCATTGCGAGATCGACCCGCCGCAACTGTTCGATCTGGAATCGGATCCGCTCGAACGGACCAATCTCGCAGCCGATCCCCGGCACGCCGACATGATCGCGCATTTCATGGAAAAGGTCCGTGCGCGCTGGGATATGGCCGGCTTCGACGCTGCCGTTCGCCAGAGCCAGGCCCGGCGCTGGGTGGTTTATCCGGCGCTGCGTAACGGCGCTTACTTCCCGTGGGATTTCCAGCCCCTGCAAAAAGCGTCCGAACGCTACATGCGCAACCACATGGATCTCAACACCCTCGAAGACCAGAAACGCTTTCCGCGAGGTGAATAGCTGTGCCTGAAGCAGATTTCGTCATCATCGGCTCCGGTTCGGCCGGTTCCGCCATGGCCTACCGGCTGTCGGAGGATGGCAGGCATTCGGTCATCGTCATCGAATATGGCGGCACCGATTACGGTCCGCTGATCCAGATGCCGTCCGCCCTGTCGATCCCGCTCAACATGCCTCTCTACGACTGGGGTTTTTCCAGCGAACCGGAACCGCATCTGGGCGGACGGGTGCTCGCCACGCCGCGCGGCAAGGTTCTGGGCGGCTCTTCCTCCATCAACGGAATGGTTTACGTGCGCGGCCACGCCCGCGATTTCGACCACTGGGCCGAGGAAGGCGCCGCCGGCTGGAGTTATGCGGACGTGCTGCCCTATTTCAGGCGCATGGAGCATTCGCATGGCGGCGAGCAAGGCTGGCGCGGAACCGGCGGCCCGCTGCACGTCCAGCGCGGCAAGCGCGAAAACCCTCTCTATGCCGCCTTCATCGAGGCCGGCCAACAGGCCGGTTTCGAGCTGACACCAGACTATAACGGCTCCCGGCAGGAAGGTTTCGGGCCGATGGAGCAGACCATCCATCGCGGCCGCCGCTGGTCCACCGCCAATGCCTATCTGCGCCCTGCCCTGAAGCGCAAAAACGTCAAGCTGGTCAGCGGCTTCGCGCGAAAAGTCATCATCGAGAATCAACGCGCCACCGGCGTCGAGATCGAAGTTCGCGGACAGATTCAGGTCGTTAAGGCACGACGTGAGGTGATCGTTTCTGCCTCCTCGATCAACTCGCCGAAAATCCTGATGCTGTCGGGCATCGGCCCCGCACGGCATTTGCAGGAAAACGGCATCGCCGTGGTTGCCGACCGGCCGGGCGTCGGGGCCAATCTCCAGGACCATCTGGAGCTTTACATCCAGCAGGAATCCACCCAGCCGATCACGCTGAATTCGGTTCTCAACCCGTTTTCCAAGATGCTCATCGGCGCGCAGTGGCTCCTGTTCAAAAGCGGGCTCGGCGCCACCAATCATTTCGAGGCCGCCGCCTTTCTGCGCTCGGCCGCCGGCATCGACTATCCCGACATCCAGTATCACTTCATCCCCGCCGCCGTGCGCTACGATGGCAAGGCGGTCGCCAGCACCCACGGCTTTCAGGCGCATGTCGGACCGATGCGTTCGAAGTCGCGGGGTTCGGTCACGCTGCGTTCGCCCGATGCCTGGGAAAAACCCGTCATCCGTTTCAACTACATGTCGCACCCTGACGACTGGGCCGAGTTCCGCCACTGCATCCGCCTCACCCGCGAAATTTTCGGGCAGGCAGCTTTCGACCCCTATCGCGGCAGGGAGATTTCCCCCGGCCGCCATGTGCAGACCGAGGCGGAACTCGACGCCTTCATCCGCGATCATGCCGAAAGCGCGCTGCATCCCTGCGGCACCTGCCGCATGGGCCGGGCCGACGATCCGATGAGCGTCGTGGACCCCGAATGCCGGGTCATCGGCGTGGAAGGGCTGCGGGTGGCGGATTCCTCCATCTTCCCGCGCATCACCAACGGCAATCTCAACGGCCCGTCGATCATGACCGGCGAGAAGGCCGCCGATCATATTCTCGGCCGCGCGCCGCTGCCGCCGTCCAATCAGGAACCATGGATCAATCCGCGCTGGCAACAGTCGGACAGATGATCCAAAATCCCGCCTTCGATCCCCGCAAGAAACGGAGCCCGACCATGCGCGCCCAGCCGACCGCCTCGCATTACGTCAACGGACGCTATATCGACGACGACCGCGGCGCGGAGATTGCCGTCCTCTATCCGGCCACCGGCGAGCGCATCGCCACGCTTCATGCGGCAACCCCCAACATCATGGAGCTGGCCATGGAATCGGCCCGCGCAGCACAGGCCGAATGGGCGCGTCTCAAGCCGGTCGAGCGCGGCCGCATCCTGCGCCGGGCCGCCGACATATTGCGCGAGCGCAACGAAGCGCTGGCGCGGCTTGAAACGCTCGATACCGGCAAGGCCATTCAGGAAACGCTGGTGGCCGACGCTCCTTCGGCCGCCGATTGTCTCGAATATTTCGCAGGCGCCATCGCCAGCTTCAACGGCGAGTTCATCGATCTCGGCGGTCCCTTCGCCTATACGCGCCGCGAGCCGCTCGGCGTCTGCGTCGGCATCGGCGCGTGGAACTATCCGATCCAGATCGCCGGCTGGAAATCCGCTCCGGCACTCGCCATGGGCAACGCCATGGTGTTCAAGCCCTCCGAGAACACACCGCTTTCAGCACTGGCGCTGGCCGAAATCTATTCCGAGGCGGGATTGCCGGACGGCCTGTTCAACGTGGTGCAGGGCTATGGCGACGTGGGCGCTTCACTTGTCGGCCATCCTTGCGTCGCCAAGGTTTCGGTCACGGGGTCGGTCGCCACCGGCAAGCGCGTCCTGGCCCAGGCCGGCGCCGACATGAAGCACGCCACCATGGAGCTCGGCGGCAAGTCGCCGCTCATCGTCTTCGACGATGCAGACCTGGAAAACGCCATCGGCGGGGCGATGCTCGGCAATTTCTATTCCACGGGCCAAGTCTGCTCCAACGGCACCCGCGTCTTCGTCCAGAAAGACTTGCACGGCCGCTTCGTCCAGCGTCTCGTCGAGCGCACCAAGAAAATTCGCATCGGCGACCCGCTCGCCCCCGAAACCCAGATGGGGCCGCTGGTCAGCAAGGCCCAGCACGAACGCGTCCTGTCCTATATCGAGGCCGGCAAGCAGGAAGGCGCTGTCCTCGCCTGCGGCGGCAATGCCCCTGCCCTGCAAGGTTTCGACGGCGGCTTCTTCGTTGAGCCGACCGTCTTCACCGGCGTGACAGACGACATGCGCATCGCGCGCGAGGAGATTTTCGGCCCCGTCATGAGCGTCTTGTCCTTCGAGGATGAAGACGAGGTGATAAACCGCGCCAACGGCACGGAGTTCGGCCTCGCCGCCGGCGTCTTCACGCGTGACATGGTCCGCGCCCATCGCGTCATCGGTGAATTGCAGGCCGGAACCTGCTGGATCAACGCCTACAACCTCACGCCCGTCGAGATGCCCTTCGGCGGCTGCAAGCAGTCCGGCATCGGGCGTGAGAACTCGCTGGCAGCCCTCCAGCACTATTCCCAGATCAAGGCGGTCTATGTGGAGACCGGCGACGTCGACAGTCCCTACTGAGCTTTCTGCGCCGTCGCGTCCAGATACTGCATCAGCGCGTAGACGAGATGATAGAAGATCGATGCCGGCACCTCGGCCGCCACCGAGCGGCCGCGCTCGTCGATGCGGTCGATCCACAGGCCGAGCGGCGCGGGATCGATATGCCAGCGGAACAGCCGGCCCACGCGCGCCTCGATCTCGGGCTTGAGGTCGGGCCCATCCGCCCTGTCGAGCGCGATGGAAGCCTTGATCGCCTCCGTCTGCGGCCAGCTTCGCGACACCAGATCGAGCGGCATGCCCTGTTTCGAAACCGCGCCATAGGCAAGGCCCGTCGCGCGGTTCAGGCCATTGGCCACAGCCGATGCATAAAGCTTGCGGGCATAGGTCGTCAGGCTTTTCTGGCCGCTGCGATTGGCGAAATCGATCAGCAGCGAGGCCCATTCGAAATGATGGCCGGGTTCGGTCCAGTCGCCCTTGCCGTCCGGCGCCGGCGCCCAGCCATCCTCGAAAAACTCGCCGACGGTCCATGAATCGGCGTCGAAGAAATAGCTGCGGAACAGATCGACGATACGGGCGGCGCGGCGCAGATAGGTCCGGTCGCCGGTCGCCTCGTGCCAGGCGAGGAACGCTTCCAGCAGATGCATATGCGGGTTGGAGCGGCGCAGGCTGCCACCCTCCGGCGCTTCGAGGAAGCCGGCCAGGCTGCTGTCCTCCAGATGATCATCGAGGAAGGCAAAGGTTTCCCGGCCGAGCGTCAGGGCATCGGGGTTGCCGCACATATGGGCATGGGCCAGCGCCAGAAGCACGCAGGAATGGTCGTAAGCGTCTTCCGTCGCATCGTTCACCGACCCATCGACATTGAGGGTGCGCACCCAGCCGCCGCGGTCGGTACGGCCGCGCGACATGAAGTCCAGCCCGTGCGCGATCAGCCTTTCCGCCGGGCCGTCCCATCCACGCGCCCGCGCGACGGCGAAGCCATAGACCTGCCGCGCCATGGTGCGCATGCGCTTCGGCCTGGCCAGCGGCACGGCATCGAGCCCCAGCGCTTCGTGAAACCCGCCATGGCGCTCGTCCACGCCAACGGTCGACCACAAGGGCAGCGCCTCGTCGAACAGCCAGTGCCGCACACGGCCGCGCCAGGCGCCGCTTTCCACCACGCGGTCGTGCGAAGGCGTGAAGCGCGTTTCCAGCCTGCCGCTCTTTTCGAGCTGCTGCACCACCTTGCGCACATTCTGGCTGTGCGACACCGGAGCCACGAAAGTCGCGTCGGCGGTGGCGACCACGGCCGTATCCTTCAACCCGACAGCCGACAGGAGCCGGCCATGGCTGCGGATATAGGAGTTCTCGCAGTCGATGGCGACGACATCGCCGATGATGACATTGCCGTTTTCGTCGGAAGGCCCGACATCGAGCAGCGACTGCCATGAGCCGAGATCGTTCCAGCGGAACCCGGCCGGCACCATGGCGATGCCTTCAGCGCGTTCCATCACCGCATAGTCGATGGAATCGGCCGGGATCGCCGCATAAAGATCTTCCGGCATATAGAGGCCGGAAAGATCGCTTCTGGCCGCCGCGAACGCCTTTTCCGTCGCCGTCCAGATGTCCGGCTGGAAGTGCCGGAAGGCATCGCGCATCACGCTTGCCCGAAACAGGAAGATGCCCGCATTCCAGTAGTAATTGCCTGCCGCGAGATATGCCTGCGCGGTTTCGGCATCGGGCTTCTCAACGAAACGCGAAACGTCGAACACGCCGTCCTTCGCCGCGCCGGCCTTCGCCGCGCCGGCCTCGATATAGCCATAGCCGGTTTCGGGCTGGTCGGGGCGGATGCCGAACACAACCAGCCTGCCTTCGCCTGCTGCCGGCACGCCCTGCTCCACGGTCTGCCAGAATTGCGCGGTGGTGGAAATTTCGTGATCGGAAGGCACCACCAGCACAAGGCTGTCGCCGAAATCGGCCAGCGTGCGCAGGGTGGCCAGCGCCACGGCGGCGGCCGTATTGCGCCCCACCGGCTCGAACAGCACCCCGCCGCCGGCAAGATCGATGCCGTTTATGTCGCCATGCACCCGTTCCGCATGACGCTCCGAGGCGATCAGGAACACCGGGGCCGCACCCGCCGTGCGGCCCGTCATGCGCCGCAACGTCTTGGCCAGCATCGAGCCATCGCCTGACAGATCGTGGAACTGCTTGGGATTGTCCTCGCGCGAGAGCGGCCACAGGCGCGAACCAATGCCGCCGCTCATCACGAAACAGGCGATACGCTCACTCATGGATATGCTCAAAATGTCTGATTGTAGGGGCCGACTTCCGGGCTTAGCCGCAGCACGGCGTCCAGCGCCTCGAACATCTCGCGCCGTCGCTGTGCCGATACCGGGCTTTCCACCACGACGACCAGCTCCGGCTTGTTGGAGGATGCCCGGATCAGCCCCCATGTGCCATCCTCGGCCACGACGCGAACGCCGTTCACCGTCACCAGTTCGACGATCGGCTGACCGGCAAAGCGCTCTCCGGCGGCCTTCATCGCCTCGAAATCGGCCAGCACGCGCTCGACCACGCCATATTTGAGTTCATCGTCGCAGTGCGGCGACATGGTGGGCGTGCCATATGTCACCGGCAATTCCCGATAGAGATCGGCCATCGACTTGCCCGAGTTGTGGTCGAGCATGCCGCACACGGCAATCGCCGTCACCAGCCCGTCGTCATAGCCGCGCCCGATCGGCGGGTTGAAGAAGAAATGGCCGGATTTCTCAAAACCTGCGATCGCCCCCAGTTCGGCCACCCGCCGCTTGATGTAGGAATGGCCGGTCTTCCAGTAGTCGGTCACCGCGCCATTGGCCTGCAATTGCGGGTCGGTCTTGAACAGGCCCGTCGACTTGACGTCCACGACGAAGGTCGAGCCGGGATATCGTTGCGAAATGTCACGCGCCAGCATGACGCCGACCTTGTCGGCGAATATCTCGTTGCCTTCATTGTCGACCACGCCGCAGCGGTCGCCGTCGCCGTCGAAGCCCAGCCCCACATCCGCGCCCGTCTCCAGCACCTTGTCGCGGATGGCGTGCAGCATCTGCATGTCTTCGGGATTTGGATTGTAGCGGGGAAAGCTGTGGTCCAGCTCTGCATCCAGAGGTATCACTTCACAGCCGATTCTCTCCAGCGCCTGCGGGGCGAAAGCGCCCGCCGTGCCATTGCCGCAGGCAGCCACGACCCTGAGCTTGCGGCCAACCCGCTTTCCCGCGACCAGATCGTCGAGATAGGCCTGCCGAAAATCCGCTACGAATTCATAGGAACCGCCACCGACGAGATCGAAATCGCCCGCCAGAACGATTTTCTTCAACGCCGACATTTCGTCTGGACCAAAGGTCAGCGGCCGCTGCGCGCCCATTTTCACGCCGGTCCAGCCGTTCTCGTTGTGCGAGGCGGTCACCATGGCCACCGAGGGGGTATCCAGCGCAAACTGCGCGAAGTAGGCCATGGGCGAAAGGGCGAGCCCGATATCCTTCACCTTCGCGCCGGCGGCCATCAGGCCCGACACCAGCGCCAGCTTGATTCCCAGCGAATATTCGCGGAAGTCATGCCCCGTCACGATCCCGGGGCCGACGCCCATGCGGCGGATCAGCGTCGCCAGCCCCATGCCAAGCGCCTGCACGCCGATCAGGTTGAGTTCCGGCTCCTTTGCCGCGCCCGGCCGGCCGAACCACCAGCGCGCGTCATATTCGCGAAAGCCCGTGGGTTTGATCAGCGCCGAAGTCTCGAACCCGAACGTATTCGGCTGCACCTGGTCCACGATCCTGAGCTTCAATTGAGCAGGCCCCCACACCTTTTTGACATGCAATTCTGCTGCACAGCCTATCAGCAAAGCCTTTAAAGGGGGTTATCCTCGCACCATCCGGCGATGTTCACAAATAATCGTGACAAACAGACGAATTGTCGTGCCATTGCCGCTTGCAGGAACAGATTCGCGGCGTTATAAGCCCGCCACTGGTCACGGAGTGTAGCGCAGCCTGGTAGCGCACGTCGTTCGGGACGACGGGGTCGCAGGTTCAAATCCTGCCACTCCGACCAGTTGAAAAGCGGCCCGGTTCAGGTGGCCTTTTTTTCCCGAGACCTTATGTTTTTAAAAACATCGCGTCCGACCGCGGCGCGAAAGCCGTCAGCGCGAAAACCGTCAGCGCGACAGCCGGCGTGCGTTGGCACGCACTTTCTTGCGGTAGCCTTTCACGACCTTGTGCGGCGATGCGCCCAGCGCGATCCCGGCCGAAGCCTGACCTGCGGCGACAATCTTCTCGCTCACCATACGGCGCGCTTCGCGCTCTCCGCTCTTGCCGCCCATGGCGAGTTTCATGGTTCGCAACCAGATCACCTGCTGAGCCTCGATGCCAAGCATTGCCATGTTGAACCACAATCCGTGCATTGAGATCTCCTGCGGGACGCGCCGGTAAACGCATACGCCCGCAAGCGGTTCCGATGCATGGCAGCGCTGTCGGTGCATTTCTGCTTTTCCCCGAACCGCAAAAAACGCTCCAGCCCCTTGGCCGACACGATTCGGAACGCGAAAGCGCGTCGCGATCTTTCAGATCGGCTCCCGGTACTTTCACGCATGTCGTCTCGTCCCGACCAGCAGTTCCCGCTTTCGGGCGCATGCGTTAATTGTCGGACTGGATCGTGTCCAGATAGGCGATCAGGGCGGCCACCTGATCCGAGGTCGCTTTGAATTCAGGCATGTCGGGATGCCCGCTATAGATGCCTTCCACAAAGGCTTCTTCGAGAGCGTCCAGGGGATAGCGCTTTGAAAGTTCCCGCATGGGAGGGGCCTGCGGATGCTTGCTTTCATCCGTGGCGCCGATGGCGTGACAGGGCGAGCAGTTCATCTCCGCGATCTGGCGGCCTCTCTTGACGAGATCGTCGGCCTGAACAGGTGCGGCGAACGCTGTGGCTAACAAGATTATGGCTAGGCGTTTCATGTGTTCGATCGTCTGCTGAAAATAGTTAAGGCCCGGTTCAGAAGCGGCATATGCCCCTTCGCCGGGTCAGGGCTGAATGACGACCGCGCGCGTTCCCGGCGGCGCGCGCTCGTAAAGATCGATCACATCATGATTGAGCATGCGGATGCAACCGCTGGAAACCGCCTTGCCGATAGTGCCCGGCTGGTTGGTGCCGTGGATGCGAAACATGGTGTCGCGTCCGTCGCGGTAGAGATACAGCGCCCGCGCGCCCAGCGGATTGTTCGGCCCGCCCGGAACGCCGCCTGCGTATTTGCGATTGCGCGGATCGCGGCGCATCATGTTGGCCGTCGGGGTCCAGCCTGGCCATTCGGCCTTTCGGCCGATCGTGGCGTTGCCCCGCAGTGCAAGCCCCTCGCGGCCGACGCCAATTCCGTAACGGATGGCCCGGCCATCCCCCAGCACGTAGTAGAGCCTGCGCTCCGGCGTATCCACCACGATTGTTCCGGCCGGATAATCTCCGCTGAAAGCCACTTCAGCACGCCGCAATTCCGGCTTTATCTGCGATGCCGGGATTGCCGGAAGCGGAAACCGCTCACCGGGAATGGCGCCATAATTTGCCTTTGGCGAGGTTGCGCACCCTGCCATCAGCAAAGGCAGTCCGATGATGAAACCCCTGCGCGAAATTGGCATGTGCCGCCCCAATTCAGTTTATGTTGCTGAATTGGTTAGGTCCGTATGGTTAACAAATTGTTGCCGCGTCGTTAGACGCCGTTCAGCGTTCGCGGCATCGGCGAACGGCTCCAGGTCTTTGTCTTGTCGCGTTTGCGAACCGGAAACGCGTTAAAGCGCGTCGCGATCCTTCAGATTCGCTCCCTGCGCTTTAAGTTCTTGTTTTTACTTTCGGGCGACATGCTTTAGCCCACACTCCCTGCGAGGCGGAAGACTGCCGGGGCAGCCAAGCCCGCCCGCCCCGACAGCCCGGCCCGGTGCGCGCCGGGCCGCCGGCAGAGCCGGCAAGACAGGTCGAGCACGATCCATGCCAGTCCGTTTCGTGCCGAACTGAAACGAAATCACGGTACGGGAAGTTTTTCCAGCTACAGCGCGCTTCAAAACGGAGCATGACGCCCCGTTTTCGAACCACGGCTTACTGCCCATGCGGCTTGCGCTGGGCGCGATGAAGCATCCAGGTCGGCACCAGCGCGATCAGGAACACTAGCATGACGACGAGGAAACCGTCGTGAAATGCCAGCGTATTGGCCTGAATGGCGATCATCTGGCCCAGAAACTGGATGGCCGCCGGAATCTGCTGATAGTCGGGCAAGCCACCGGCCTTGACGATACCCGAAACCGTGCCGAGCAGATCCATCGTGGCCGGGTTGCCGCTGGTCTGCGTCGCGGTCAGCCCGTCGGCATGGTAGACGGTGCGCCGCTCCAGGAACACAGCCAGCAGGTTGACCCCGAAGGCGCCGCCAAGCTGGCGAATGAAGTTGATGGCGCCGGATCCCTGCGCCACGAGTTCACGCGGCAGCACCTTGAGCGAACCCGCCGTCAGCGACGGGAACAGCAGGCCAAGGCCTATGCGCGAGATCACGACCCACCACGCCAGCGTCCAGAATGCGGTGTCGACGCTCACCGATGCGGTCAGCCACGACGACCAGGCGAAGAGGACCATGCCGATGGCGATCAGATAGCCGGCGGGCACCTTGTCCGACATGCGTCCCGCAATCGGGAAGATCACCACCAGGACGAAGCCGGACGGCATCAGCAGAAGGCCCGCCTGAGTGGGCGTGAGACCCTGTATGGTCTGGACGAACAGGGGCACCAGATAGGTCGATCCGAAAAGCCCCGCGCCCATGATGAAGGCGACCAGAGACGCCGCGGAAAACGGCACGCTGGCGAAAAGCCGCAGATCGAGCATCGGTCTGGCGGTTGTCATCTCCCACCAGATGAAGCCCGCAATTGCAACGGCAGCCACGGCGAACTGCAACAGAATGGGATCGGATGACCAGCCGAGACGCTGCGCGTTGGTCAGGGCATTCAGGATCGAGGCCAGAAACAGGCACAGCAGCACCATTCCGCCCCAGTCGAATCCCGGACGCGGACCGGTCCGGGTACGGCCGGGAAGGAAAAGATTGGACAACAGGATGCCGACCAGCGCGAAAGGGATGCCGAGATAAAAGACGTAGCGCCAGCTGAAAGCGTCGATCAGCAGGCCGCCGATCCAGGGCCCGAGCGCCGGGGCCAGAACCACGCCGATGCCGAATATGCCCATGGCGGCGCCGCGCTGGTTCGGCGGAAACACCTGAAACAGCAGGATCATGGCCAGGGGCTGCACAACGCCGGCGGCAGCGCCCTGAATGACGCGCGCCACGGTGAGAACCGTCTCGTTCGGCGCAATGCCGCCCAGCACGGAGCCGGCCATGAAGATGGCCAGCGCGCCCACCATGGTGGCGCGCTGGCCAAAAGCCCGGTCGGCCCAGTCCGTGACCAGCATGGTCGCCGTCATCGCCGCCAGAAAACCGGTCGACAGCCACTGCGCCTGCACCTGGCTGATGCCGAAAGCGCCCATCACGTCAGGAATGGCGACGTTGACGATCGTGGTGGACAACACCACCGCGATCGTCGCGATCATCACGGTTCCCGTGGCGAACCAGCGATAGGACGGCCCGTAGCGATCGAACAGGCCCTCAATCGACGACATCGACGCTCACTTCCACCATCATGCCGGGCCGTAGCAGTCCGTCCTGCTGATCGATTTCGATGCGGATCGGCAGGCGCTGCGTGATCTTGGTGAAATTGCCGCTCGGATTGGGGCTTGGCAACAGCGCGAACTGGCTGGTCGCCGCCTCGCCGACGCGCGTGACCTTCCCGTTCACCTTGAGCTGCGGATAGGCGTCGACCGTCACGGAGGCGGGCGCGCCCAGCTTCACCCGGCTGAAATCGGTCTCTTTCACATTGGCGTCGATCCAGATCACATTCGGATCGTGATAGATCAGCAGGCGCGCGCCCGGCCCCACATATTCACCGGCCTCGACGAAGGTGCTGTCGATGACGCCGTCGAACTGCGCGCGAATCTCACGCCGTCCAAGATCGACTTCCTTCTGCCCGCGCTGGGCGACGAGCGCCGCCTTCTGGCTTTCCAGCACCGATATCTGACGATCGAGAACCGCGATCTGCGCTTCTTCCGAGCGCACGACATCCAGATTGGCGCGCGCCGTCATGATCGCGGCGACGGACGATTTTTCCTGCTCCGTAGCGGTAGAGAGCGCGGCCTGCGCCTCTTCCAGCGTCTGCTCGGAAGTGACCTTGCTGCTGGCAAGCCTGTTGACGCGCTCGAAGCGGCTGCTTGCATTGGTGAGGCTCGCCTGGCTCGCGCGGTGATTGGCTTCGGCCGCGGTGAGCTGAGCTTCACCGGCCGCGAGTTTCGCCGCAACCTGGGTGCGCACCATGTCCTGCTGCGCCTGCAATTGCGCCTGCTGCGCGCCGACGCCTTCTATCTGGGCATCCAGCGCCGAAAGTTCGAGCCTTGCCGTTTCGCTGTCGATCGATGCGAGAAGATCGCCCTTCTTCACCTGATCGCCCGCGATCACATCGATGGAGACGACACGGCCGCTGACTTCGCTGCCAATCGTCACCAGATTGGCCGCGATGCGCGAATCGTTGATGGCGACATGGCTCCAGCGATGCGCCAGCCATGGCCAGATCACGAGCGCAGCAACGACAACTCCAACGACGAGCAGCAGCAGCTTTGCCCTGCCGCCACGCATGGCATGTCCACCGGTCCGCCGCCTCGCAGCCTGCGCGGCGGCGGGCGCCGCCTCCGGCCGGGGGCTTTCGGCCCGTTCATTTTCTTCCTTACGCAATTCCACAACCTTATCCACCGGCGCCAGACTCCAATCGATCCCCAATGATTTTCAAAAGCTCGCAAGCGCGCGCCAGCTCTTCCGGCGCCACGCCTTCCAGCAATTCGCTGCGCAGGTCCGCGGCGATCCTGCCGATCTCGGCCAGGACCGGGGCGGACCCGTCCGCCAGTTCCACCAGCTTCACACGCCGGTCGGCCTTGCAGGCACGGCGCAGCACCAGCCCCTGCCGCTCCAGATTGTCGAGAACCCGGACCAGCGTCGGCCCTTCGACACCGATGATGTCGGCAAGCTCGCGCTGGGATACCGGAGCCGAGCGCGACAGTTGCAGCAAAACCATCCACCTCGCCTGCGTCAGGTCGAGATGCCTCAGCCGCTCGTCGATGCGCTTTCGCCACTGCCGGCTCACACGGGCGAGCTCGATGGCGAACAGCTCGCCAGCGTCCATTCGAATGCACTCCTATTTAGTAGGGTGCTATCGATATAAAGGTACTCCCTTGCTTTCGCAATGGCATTTACAAAACGTCCTCCCGACGGAAATCCACTGCACCCACCCCCGCACCCGCCGGCCCGCATATCAGCGGGTGCGCCTTGCATAGCGCGAACCGCGCATCCCCGCGGTCGCAATCATTGCTTAATCTTTTTCTCTCTAAAGTTGAATCACAAGAAATACACACTCGTAAATTGAAATTCGATTGGAGGGTGTCGTGATCTGCACTTTGCCGAACCGCCTCTGTGTATTCCGCCGGTGTAGCCGGGCCGCAACGGCCGTCGAGTTCGCCATTCTCGCCCCGATCTTTCTGATGCTGATACTGGGAATGATTGCCTATGGCATCTATTTCGGCGCCAGTCATTCGATCCAGCAACTGGCCGCCGATGCCGCCCGCATCGCCATGAGCGGGCTGTCGGCCTCCGAGCGTACGGTGCTGGTGACGGACTATATAAACCGCAACGGCTCCGGCTACGCCTTCGTCGATCCCTCGAAACTCGACGTCAGCGCCCATGACAGCGCCGCCGATGGCAGCCAGTTCGTCGTAGCCGTCACCTATGACGCATCCAATCTGCCGATATGGGGTCTTTTCCACGGCATGGCCATGCCGGGAAAGACGATCCGGCGTCAGTCCACGATCCGGATAGGAGGACTATGATGCATGAACCCGTGGCTGCACCCCCGCAATCGTCCAGGCATTTTCTCAGGAACGGAACAGGCAATTTCGCGGTCATGACCGCGCTGATCATGCCCTTCGCAGCCGTGCTGACCGCCTTTGCGGTGGATCAGGGCTCCTTGTACACCGAACGCCGCCACGCGCAGGCGATAACCGACATCGCCGCGATCGCCGCCACCGGCAATATGGGCAAGGCGGAAGCGGTGGTTGCCGCCACCTTCAGCGACAACGGCCTCGGGCAGGTTCTGGTGCGCGGAGCAGGAAACACCGCCGCGCCATCGGCGAACCGCCCGGTCGCCGAAGTCGTTCGCGGGCGCTACACGCCGGACCCGTCTAAGCCGCGTGCAAGCCGCTTCGAGCCCGGAAAACAGCCATACAACGCGGTCGAAGTTTCGCTGCAAAAGCTCGGCACCCTCTATTTCGGCAGCAGCGTCATGGCGCCGCCGGTGATCGGCACCTCGGCCATAGCCAGCATGAAGTCGGAGGCCGCCTTCTCCGTCGGTTCACGCCTGCTCGATCTCGACGGGGGGCTGGCAAATGCCCTGCTCGGCGCTTTGCTTGGCGGCAACATCAATTTGCGCGTCATGGATTACGACGCATTGGCCTCGGCCGACATCAGCGTCCTGGCATTTCTCGATGCGCTGGCCATTCGCACGAAATTCACTGCCGCAACCTATTCCGAACTGCTTTCCACAAAAGCCACCATAGGCCAGATCGCGGCCGCCATGGCCGACGTTCCGGGCCTCGGCAGCGTCAGCCGCATTGCCCTGCAAACTCTGGGCGCGCAATCGAACGCCAGCCTGCTCGTGGCCCTGAACGCGCTGATCGATCTTGGCTCCGTGGGCCGGCTCGGCATCGGCCAGCGCCCTGCCGGGCTGGATATCGCGGCCAACGCGCTTTCCATGCTGACGGCAAGCGCGGCAATCGCCAATGGCGACAAGATGGTCGACGCCAGCCTGGGCGGCATGCTGCCCGGCCTCGGCGGCCTCAGGCTGAAGATTGCAATCGGCGAGCCGCCGCAGCGCTCGCCATGGCTGGCGGTAGGTGAGGAGGGAACGGTCGTGCGTACAGCCCAGACGCGCGTCAGCCTCGTCACCTCCGTCAGCCCCCTGTCGAGCAATCTCGGCGGCGGCATCCACCTTCTTTCGATCACCCTGCCGCTGCATGTCGAGGTCGCCTATGCACAGGCAAGGCTGAAGTCGATCGAGTGCCCGACCGGCCGGCCGGAAAGCCTGAGAGTGAAGATAGACGCCACCCCCGGCATCGCGGAACTCTATATCGCCGAAGCCTACGGTTCGGGCTTTGCCGACTTTACCCGGAAGCTGATGTTCCGTGCGGTGGCGGTCGCGGATGTCAGCATCAACATCCTCTTCGTCATCAAGCTCGACCTTCTCAAGATCAAGGGCTTCGCGCACGCCATGATGGGCAATGACGTTGCGGTCCCCCTTATCTTCACGCAGTCCGATATCGCGGCAAAGAAGATAAAAACGGCGACGACCAGCAATTACACATCGTCTTTGACCGGCACCCTGATCGACGATCTGAAACTTTCGGTCGAACCGCTGGGCCTGCCGCTCGACATCGGCTGGCTGCTGGGCGTGGTCAAGCCACCGGTGAAGCTCGCTCTCGGCGCAGTCACGCCGGCTCTGGACGAGCTGCTCTATAATCTGCTCGGCATGCTGGGCATCAGCCTGGGGCAAGCCGACGTGCGCGTCACCGGAGCGACATGCGGGCGGGCGCTGCTGGTGCAGTAACGGCTTCAGGTGATCACGCTCGGCTGTGCGCGGCCCGTATGGCGGCGGATGCCCGCGATCTCGTCCGCGGCCGCGACGAGGTCCGCCAGAGCCTTCTGCGTATCCAGATCATGTCTGGCCGTGTCGGGTTCATAGCGCTCGATATAAACACGCAAGGTAGCGCCGCTGGTTCCGGTTCCCGAAAGCCGGAAAACCACCCGCGATCCTCCCTCGAACAGGACGCGAATGCCCTGCCGGGTGCTGACCGAGCCATCCACCGGGTCGTGATAGGCAAAGTCGTCGGCGGCCTCGATCCTGAGCCCGGATATCTGGGTGCCGGGCAATGAGGAGAGCTTTGCGCGCAGTTCCTCCATCAGCGCATGGGCCGCGGCGGCGTCCACTTCCTCATAGTCATGGCGCGAATAATAGTTGCGGCCGAAGGCGGCCCAGTGCTTCGTCACGATTTCACTGACGCTCCCGCGCCGCGCAGCGAGTATGGAAAGCCACAGCAGCACGGCCCATAATCCGTCCTTCTCGCGGACATGGCTGGATCCGGTGCCAGCGCTTTCCTCGCCGCAGATCGTGGCCATGCCCGCATCGAGCAGATTGCCGAAGAATTTCCAGCCGGTCGGCGTCTCGTAAAGGCCGACGCCCAGTTTCTGCGCCACACGATCGGCCGCGCCGCTCGTCGGCATAGAGCGGGCGATGCCGGCGAGCCCGCCCGCATAGGCCGGCGCCACCGTCGCGTTGGCCGCCAGCACGGCCAGAGAATCGGAAGGGGTGACGAAAATGCCCTTGCCGATGATGAGGTTGCGATCTCCGTCACCGTCGGACGCGGCTCCAAAATCGGGCGCATCGGGGCTCATCATTTCATCGTAGAGGTGTTTGGCGTGGACCAGGTTGGGATCGGGGTGATGCCCGCCAAAATCGGGCAGAGGGCGGAAATTCCGGCATGTGCCGGGAGCAGCCCCCAGACGGCGCTCGAAGATCTCCGTCGCGTAAGGCCCGGTCACGGCATGCATGGCGTCGAAGCGCATGCGAAAGCCCGAAGCGAACAGTTTCCGCAACGCCTCGAAATCGAACAGGCTCTCCATCAGGTCCGCATAGTCGCGCACGGGATCGACGACCTCGACCTCCATGCCGGCAGCCTCGACAGCGCCGATCGTGTCGATGTCGATTTCGCCGATTTCCGCGATCCGGTATTCATGGATTTCCTTCGACCGCGCATAGATCGCGTCGGTTATCTTTTCCGGGGCCGGACCGCCGTTTCCGGCATTGTACTTGATGCCGAAATCTTGCTTCGGCCCACCCGGATTATGGCTGGCGGAGAGAATGATGCCGCCGAAAGCCTCGTATTTCCTGATGAGATGCGAAGCCGCCGGCGTCGATAAAATCCCCCCCTGGCCGACCATGACCTTGCCGAACCCATTGGCCGCAGCCATGGCGATGACCTTCCCGATCACCTCGCGGTTGTAGTAGCGCCCGTCGCCGCCGACCACGAGCAGCCTGCCCTCATAGCCGGAAAGCGCATCGAAGATCGACTGGATGAAATTTTCGGCATAGTTCGGCTGCTGGAAAACCGGCACCTTCTTGCGCAGGCCCGATGTTCCGGGCTTCTGGTCGTCGAAAGGCGTGGTGGAAATGGTGCGTATCATCTGGCGGCGTGCCTTTCCGGAAAAAAGCGTCTGGTCGGGAACAACGCGCGGGCGCGCGCTTCGATCCCACTCCCAGATACGCTTTCCGGCAACATCCGTGAAGATGCACCCCGTCAAGCCGATACGGGCGCCCGCGCCGTCAGGCCGATACCGGGCTTGCGCCGTCTTCCCGGCCGGGCGTCGATAATTAAATCACTCTTATTTATTATTGACGCCATTGCACCGGTCCAACATTCTTGCCAAAGGACGGGGGAATTGTCGGGAGACTTGCTACGGTGGAAACCGGCATTGAGAAACATGGTCCGCCCGAAGCGGCGGAAAGCCGTTTCCACCGCGGCACCAACCAGAGCGGAATGCGCGATCACAACGAGCGGCTGGTTTTGTCGCTCGTGCGTCTGCATGGCAGCCTGCCGAAGTCCGACATCGCCCGAATGACCGGCCTGTCGGCCCAGACCGTGTCCGTCATCATGCGCGAACTGGAGCGCGATGGCCTGCTTCTGAAGCTCGCTCCACAGCGCGGCAAGATCGGCCAGCCTTCGGTGCCGATGTCGCTCAACCCGGACGGCGCTTTCTTCATCGGTCTCAAGATCGGCCGGCGAAGCTCGGATCTCGTGCTCATCGACTTTCTGGGAACCGTGCGCGCCTCGTTGCAGCTTTCGTACCGCTATCCCGTCCCCCGGGAAACGGTCGAGTTCGTCCGGTCGGGCATGCAGGAACTGCGCAACAGCCTGAGCGCCAGCCAGCAGAAGCGCATTGCGGGCCTCGGCATCGCGATGCCGTTCGAACTGTGGAGCTGGGCCGATACGGCCGGCGCGCCGCGTGAAATCATGGACGAATGGCGTCACCGCGACATCCGCGGCGAAATCCAGCTGCTCTGCGATTTTCCGGTCCACATCCAGAATGACGCGACCTCGGCCTGCGGGGCCGAGCTGGTTTTCGGCCAGACGGGCGCATTGCGGGATTTCGTCTATTTCTACATTGGCGCCTTCGCCGGCGGCGGCATCGTTCTGGATGGCAGGCTCTACAGCGGGCCGACGGGAAATGCCGGCGCCCTCGGCTCGATGCTCATTCCCGCACGCGGCAACAAACCGACGCAGCTGATCGACATCGCCTCGATCGCGGTTCTGGAAAAGCGCCTGAACGCCAACGGCGTGGATGCGCCGCATCTGTGGACGACGCCGCAGGAATGGGGCGACCTCGGCCCGACCGTGGATGAGTGGATACTCGACGCCGCCAACGCGCTTGCCCATGCCATCGCCGCATCCACCGCGGTCATCGATTTTGAAGCTGCGGTCATCGATGGCTGGATGCCGGCTTCGGTCCGCGCCAGGCTGGTCGAGGCCGTCCGCCATGCGATGGCCGGCATCGATGCCGAAGGCATTTTTATCCCCCCCATTCACCAGGGCACGGCCGGCGTTCAGGCCCGTGCCCTCGGTGCCGCCAGCCTGCCGCTCTCCGAACGTTTTCTGATCGGCCCGACCCTGCCCGCCAGAGCGGTCTGAGCGGCGGCCGTTTTCATTTCTCCAGACCGAGCCATGGAGCGAACGCCTGATGATACTTTGCTGCGGCGAGGCCGTGATCGACATGTTGCCGCGCAGTTCCACGCTTGGCGAGCAGGCTTTCGCTCCCTACGCCGGCGGCGCGGTGTTCAATACGGCCATCGCGCTCGGGCGGCTTGGCACACGCACCGGCTTTTTTTCCGGTATTTCAGATGACATGTTCGGCACTCTGCTGCGGCGGGAGCTGGAAGCCAGCAATGTCGATTGCCGCTATCTGCACATCTCGCCGCGTCCGACCACGCTTGCCTTCGTCCGGCTCGATCGTGGACAGGCGAGCTACACATTCTATGACGAGAACACAGCCGGACGGATGCTGACGGAGACCGACCTGCCAATACCGGGCGAGGACGTCGAGGCCATGCTGTTCGGGGCGATCAGCCTGATCTGCGAGCCTGCCGGCAGCGCCTATGAGACGCTCATGCGTCGCGAGCACGGCAAGCGCGTGATGATGCTCGATCCCAACATCAGGCCGGGCTTCATTCCCGATCCCAAGAAGCATCTTGCCCGCATCGAAGCGATGATGGCGATGGCCGACATCTTAAAACTCTCGGACGAGGACCTCGCGTGGTTCGGGCAGCCGGGCACGACCGAGGATTTCGTTGACGCCTGGCTGAAGCGCGGCCCCTCCCTCATCGTCATCACCCATGGCGGCAAGGGGGCGACGGGATATTCGCGCGCAGGATCGGTCACCATCCTGCCGCCACCGGTTGATGTCGTGGACACGGTGGGCGCGGGCGACACCTTCAACGCAGGTTTGCTTGCCCGCCTGTCGGAACATGGAATGCTGTCCGGATCCGCGCTGTCGGGCCTTTCGATGGACGGCCTGCGCTCTGCGCTGGAATTTGCCACGTCTGCCGCTGCCGTGACCGTTTCGCGGGCCGGGGCCAATCCTCCATGGCGTCATGAAATGAACTGATTTTGCCCACACATCAAATTTCCGTCGCACCCGCTCATCGAAATGTGATCTGGCCGCACCGAAGGTGTGCGCCTGCGCCTTTCACCCGTCGGCCGGGTCTGATACCTGGCCCGCATCTGAAGCGCATTTGCATTGGAGCAGTCATGCAGTTCATCGATCTCAACGCGCAGCGCGAACGCATCCGCGACCGGCTCAAAGCCGCCATCGACCGCGTCGTTGACGATGGCCGCTACATTCTGGGGCCGGAAGTCACGGAACTGGAAGAAAAGCTTGCAGCCTATGTCGGGACCAGGCACGTCGTGGCCTGCGCAAACGGCACCGACGCCCTGCTGCTGCCGCTCCACGCTTCCGGCATCGGCATCGGAGACGCCGTTTTCGTGCCGAGCTTCACTTTTGCCGCAACGGCCGAGGTCGTGGCCCTTACCAAGGCCGAGCCCGTATTTGTGGACGTCGATCCCCGGACCTACAACATCGACATCGCCAGCCTCGAAGCCGCGATCGGGATGGTGAAGAGGGAAGGCCGCCTGCAACCGAGGGCCATCATTCCAGTCGATCTGTTCGGCCTCGCCGCCGATTACGATGCCCTCATGCAGATCGCAAAGCGCGAAAACCTTCTGGTGATCGAGGATGCGGCCCAGTCCATCGGCGGCTCCGCCGGCGGCAGAATGTGCGGCGCCTTCGGCCATGTCGCGGGCACCAGCTTCTATCCGGCCAAGCCGCTGGGCTGCTATGGCGACGGCGGCGCCATGTTCACCGATGACGGCGATCTGGCCGAGCGGCTGCGTTCCTTCGCCTTTCACGGCAAGGGCGAGACCCAGTACGACAATATCGTCGTCGGCATCAATTCCCGCCTCGACACCATTCAGGCCGCCATCCTGATCGAAAAGCTGGCCATCCTCGAAGACGAAATGGAGGCCCGCCACAGAGTGGCGGCACGTTATGCCGCAGGGCTCGGCGACATCGTCAAGGCGGCCGGCAATCCCGAAAACGGACGTTCGGCCTGGGCCCAATACGCCATCGAGACGCCGAAGCGGGACGGTTTGAAGGCGCATTTGCAGGAAAAGGGCATTCCCTCGGTCATCTATTACGTGAAACCCCTGCATATGCAGGTCGCCTATCGCAATTTCCCGCGCACGCCCACCGGTCTTGCCGTATCGGAGGAATTGCCGCAGCGCATCCTGTGCCTGCCGATGCACCCTTATCTGTCGGAAGACGATCAGGATCGCATCATCGAGACGATCCGCAATTACATAGGCTCGAATTCGGTTGCAGCCGGCGAATAGGCTTGGCCGGCGTGAAGTTACGCCGGCTCCGCTCCGCGCGCGATGAAGAACGGATTGGCGAAATCCACGTCGTCCGCAAGATTACGCTTGCCGTATGAAAGCGGCGCGCCATCCACCGTCCGCGTCATGCCGCCGGCTGCCCGCAACACCGCATCGCCCGCAGCCGTATCCCATTCCATGGTGCGGCTGAAGCGCGGATAAAGGTCTGCCTCACCCGCCGCAAGCAGGCAGAATTTGAGCGACGAACCGACCGATACCAGTTCGGCGGCGCCGAGACGGATGATGTAATCCTCCGTCTCGGGCGTGCTGTGGGACCGGCTCGCCACGACGGTCTGCGGTGTCGCGGGTTGACGCACGCTGACACGCTGGCGCGCCACGATGGTGTAATCGTCGCCAACCCACAGGGTTTCGGCCAGGCCCGGCCGCCCCGAGAAAAAGCGGCCGCTGCACGGCGCGAACACGACACCGACCTCCGGCGCGCCCTTGCGGATCAGGGCGATGTTGACCGTGAAATCGGCGCGGCGCGCAACGAATTCCCTGGTTCCGTCGAGCGGATCGACGAGGAAGAACGCCTCGCCGAGTTCACCGGGACGAACGCCCGCAGACGCCTCTTCCTCGGCCACGCAGACAATATCGGGAAAGGCGGCGCGCAAGCCTGCAAGTATGATGCGCTCGCTTGCCCGGTCCGCATCGGTGACGGGCGAGGAGTCGGCCTTGGCCTCCACCGAACAGCCCGCCTCGAAGACCCGCATGATCTCGCGCCCGGCCTGAAGCGCAAGAGTTTCAAACAAGGCAAGGACTTGCGTATCGTCAGATACCGCCGCCGCTTTCGTAATGCTGCTGGGCAATGTCACACTCTGTCAACCACCGTTCCACCGCCTCTACCATCTCTTCCGGCGTCCGGCCGAGCGTTTGCAGGCGCAACTCGGGATTCTCCGGCGATTCGTAGGGCGCGTCCACTCCCGTAAAGTTATCGATCCCGCCTTTCAATGCCCTGGCATACAACCCTTTGGGGTCCCGGCGCACGCATTCCTGGAAAGGCGTGTCCACGAACACCTCGACGAACTCGCCTTGCGTCATCAGTTCGCGCGCCAGAAGCCGTTCGGAGCGAAATGGCGAGATGAAGGAAACGATGACGATCAGCCCGGCATCCGCCATCAGCCGCGCGACCTCCGCCACCCTGCGGATATTTTCGGCGCGATCGGCTTGCGTGAAGCCGAGGTCCCGGTTCAGCCCGTGGCGGATGTTGTCGCCATCGAGGACATAAGTGTGGCGCCCGGCGGCATGGAGCTTCTTTTCCAGCAGGTTGGCGATGGTCGACTTGCCCGAACCCGACAGGCCCGTAAACCAAAGCACGGCAGGCCGCTGATGCTTGATTATGGCGCGAGCATCGCGGCCCACATCCAGCGACTGCCAGTGGATATTGTCCGCCCGTCCGATTGCCTGCCGGATCATTCCGGCGCCGACCGTCGCATTGGTAATGCGGTCGATGAGAATGAACGCGCCTGTCGTACGGTTCTCGGAAAACGGATCGAAAGCCACCGGCGACTGTAGCGAGATGGTGACGTCACCGACCTCGTTCAGCTCCAGCCCACGCGCCTCCTCCTGGGAAAAGTCGTCGATGTTCAGCCGGTGGCTGATCCTGTCCACCGTGGCGCTCGCCCGATCGGTGGCGGTGCGCAGAATATAGGCAGCCCCCGGCTTCAGCGCCTTCTCGTCGAACCAGACGACCGAGGCGGAAAACCGGTCGGCAAGCTGCGGACGCGCCGCGGGCGCAGCCAATATGTTGCCGCGCGAGATCTCGACCTCCTCGTCCAGCACCAGCGTGACCGCCTGCCCTGCCACCGCGCGATTAAGGTCTCCCCCTTGCGCGACGATGCGCCGGACCTTCGCCTGCCTTCCGGATTTGGCGACGACCACCGCGTCGCCCGGCGACACGGACCCGGAAGCGATGGTTCCGGCAAAGCCGCGGAAATCGAGATCGGGACGGTTCACATACTGGACCGGCAGGCGAAACGGCAGCTCCACCGCCTCGTCATCGACCGGAACGGTCTCCAGATGCTCCACCAGAGTGGGGCCCAGATACCAGTCCAGCCGCTCCGATCTGTAGCTGACATTGTCGCCATGGCGCGCGGAAATGGGAATCGCTTCCATGGTCCTGAAACCGAGCCTGTCGGCGAAAGCGCGGTATTGTCGCGCAATGCGGTCGAAGACATTGCGATCGAAGCCGGCCAGGTCGATCTTGTTGATGGCAACGACGATGTGGCGGATGCCGAGCAATGAGGCGATGGCGGTGTGGCGGCGCGTCTGGGGAACAACGCCCTGCCTTGCATCGATCAGCACGATGGCCAGATCGCATGTGGAAGCGCCAGTGGCCATATTGCGCGTGTACTGCTCGTGGCCGGGCGTGTCCGCCACGATGAATTTGCGCTTCGGCGTCGCGAAGAAGCGATAGGCTACATCGATGGTGATGCCCTGCTCGCGCTCCGCTTCCAGCCCGTCCACGAGCAGGGCGAAATCCATCTCGTCGCCCGTGGTGCCGTGCCGGCGCGAATCCTGCTCCAGCGTGGCGAGCTGGTCCTTGAATATCTGCCTGGTGTCGGACAACAGGCGGCCGATCAGCGTCGACTTGCCGTCATCGACCGAACCGCAGGTCAGGAAGCGCAGCAGGGATTTCTTTTCCTGCGCTGCGAGACAGGCGCGAACGCCCCCGGGCGCGTCGAGATGTTCCGGCGTTACGTGCCGCATTTTCAGAAATATCCCTCGCGCTTTTTCTTTTCCATGGAACCGGCCTCGTCCCGGTCGATCAGCCGCCCCTGCCGTTCGGAAGTGCGCGCCGTCAGCATCTCGGCGACGATGGCTTCGAGCGTATCGGCGCCGGAATCGATCGCCCCGGTCAGCGGGTAGCAGCCGAGCGTGCGGAAGCGCACCAGCCGCTCCTGAACCTGTTCGCCGGGAAGCAGTTCCATGCGCTCGTCATCGCGCAGGATGAGCATGCCGCCGCGATCCACGACCGGCCGGCGCCTGGCGAAATAGAGCGGAACGATGGGGATGTTTTCCTGAAGGATGTACTGCCAGATATCGAGCTCGGTCCAGTTGGACAAAGGAAACACCCTGATCGATTCGCCGGGCGAAATGCGGGTGTTGTAGATGTTCCACATCTCGGGCCGTTGGCTCTTTGGGTCCCAGGCGTGGCTTGAATTGCGAAAGGAGAAGATGCGTTCCTTGGCGCGCGATTTCTCCTCGTCGCGGCGCGCCCCGCCGAACGCGGCGTCGAAACCGTATTTGTCCAGCGCCTGCCGCAGAGCCACCGTCTTCATGACATGGGTATGGGTGTTCGAGCCATGACGGAACGGATCGATGCCATCGCGCACGCCATCCTCATTGACATGCACGATCAGGTCGAAGCCGAGGCGCGTGGCCATTTCATCGCGAAAGGCGATCATTTCGCGGAACTTCCATGTCGTGTCGACATGCAGAAACGGGAATGGCGGCCTGGCCGGGTAAAAAGCCCTGAAAGCCAGATGCATGAGGACTGCCGAGTCCTTGCCGACGGAATACAGCATCACCGGTCTGGAAAAACTGGCGGCGACTTCCCGGAAAATATGGATGGATTCCGCTTCCAGCCGCTGGAGATGGGTGAGCACCGGAGCCATGGCAGCCTGCTTTCCTTTCAACCGATCCGGAACGACTTTCAGACGCCGCCGGGTCCGGGCCCGTTTATGCAGGGCGGTGCTTTTGCCGGGAAATCTGCGTTCGCGAATGGTTTTTAGCCGCTGCCGGGCGCGCAACCAACGCAAGGCCAACTCCCGCGGCGCGCCGGAAGCAATAATTTTTTCATGTCGCCGGAGATATCGGGTACAATTTTGCAGCAACCGCCACACTTGCGTCCGGGTCCTATGTAATCATCATTTTGTTGCTCTATACCCGCTTCACCTGTAGGTCCTGTTCCCGCACCGATGCCACACGCATCATGACAATGAAGGCAGCAGAACGATTATTACCAGCCACGCCGGGACATCATCAGGAAGCCGCGGGTTCCCAAACGCTGCATGGCTTGCGCACAACGGCATCGATCGTAACAACTACATCTCAGCCTTCCTGATGGGAGCGCTGCCCGCCGTGGGCGGCAGCGTGATATCGGTGCTGCTCTACACCTTCTTCGTCTGGGCGATCATTTCCCTCGCTCTTGGCCGGTTCAGCTTCCGGATGACCGGTTCGGATCGCATGCTGGCATGGACCTTTACCATTTTCGCCGGAACGATCGTTTTTACGGCGCTTATCGGCGAAGAGCCGTTCAAAGCGCCGCTGTCGTTCGTATGGCTGCTGGCGTTCATCTCGCCCTGGGCGATCATTCCCCGGCTGCGCGCAAGCCCCTCCATCGACTATCTCCAGCCCTACATCACCGGCGCCGCGACCGGAGCGGTCGCGGCCTGCGTGGTCGCGCTGGCGCAATTGTCCCTTTCGGGGCTACGCCCTGAGGCAGCCGCCGGAAACGCTGCGATTTTCGGCATGATGTCGCTCATGCTCATGGGGCTCGGCGGGCTCAAGACTGGATCGCCGTCGCGGGCCGCAATGCTGTTTGGAGCGATTGCCATCGGCGCCGGCTTCGGCGCGGTGCTCCTGTCGCTCACGCGCGGCGCCTTGCTGGTGTGTATCCCGGTTCTGATGCTGCTGGTTGCGTTCGCCCCGCAAAACCTGCGCTCCCTCATACGCCATCCCGCAACACTTCTCGCGCTGGTTGCCGCCGCCCTGACGCTGTATCTGGCGCTATATCTGGCGCAGGATATGATCGACCTTCGCTGGCAGCAGACCGTTAAGGAGATCAACCTCGTACTTCTGGGGAAGCATAGCAGCAACGTAGGAGAAAGACTGCGGCTGTGGCACGCGGCCCAGGAAGCTGTCAGTCAGTCTCCCATCTGGGGATATGGCATTCAGAACCGCATGAGTGTGCTTATGCCGACCCTGATGCTGGACGGCAATCTGGTTCGTGGCTTTACACACGCGCATAACGGATTTCTGACATTTGCGCTGGACGGCGGCGTGCTCGCTCTCAGCGCCGTCATCGCCGTGCTGTTGGCGCCCGTCTACATTGCCTGGAATGCGCCGCGCGACGCCAATTACCGGCTTCGGCTGTTTGCGACACTGATCGTGTCGTCATCCTACGCGCTGTGCGGCATGACCCAGATCATGTTCAAGCATGACATCATGGATTCGTTTTTCGTCTTTTTCTCGATGCTGATTGCCGCCTCCGTCCCGGACACAATGGCGGAAACGGAAACTTCCTGAAACGCGTCCCGATCTTTCAGATCAGTTCCCTGCGCTTAGCTTCTGTCCTACGCATGTCGTTGTCCCGAAACCGGTTCCCCGCTTGCGGGCGGCATGGTTTAGAAGCGCCTGACGCCGCACGAACAAAACGCCCGGCACCGCAATGGCGCCGGGCGTCCTTGTCTTGAAAGGCTTCTCTGAAAGCCTAGAGCCATTCAGGATTTCACGGAATCGCCGAACGGCTCTAACTCTTTGTCTTGTCGCGTTTCCGAACCGGAAAAGTGCTTCCACTTTTCCCGGAAACGCTCTAGCGGAAGCGGGCCAGAATGGACCAGACTGCCGGCACGAGGCTGGCTGCCAGCGCGACCTTGATGAGGTCGCCAGCGACGAACGGCGCCACACCGAACTGCCACGCCTTGTCGGCGCCGATCAGCAGGGCAAGCCAGGCAAAGCCCATCGCCATCATCACCACCTCGGCGGCCAGGAAGGCGCCGAACAGTTTGAAGGGATTACGGTCGAAACCGCGGTCGGCAGCCCAGCCGGCAATCGCCGCCATGGCGACGAAACCGGCCAGATAGCCGCCGGTGGTCCCAAGCATATAGGCAATACCGACGCCCTTTTCCGGCGAGCTCTGGAAAACGGGCAACCCGATAGCACCCTGCGCCATGTAAAGCACGAGGGTGGCAACCGCCAGACGCATGCCGAAGGCGGAGGCGATGAGCAGCACCGCCAGCGTCTGGAGTGAAATATCGACCGGGCCGAGGAACACCTTGGTCTTGGCCGAAACCGTCAGCAGCAAAGTGCCGCCGATGGCAAGAAAAACCTGAGCCGCAAGGCGGGCGCTGCCTTTTTCGGGCAGAGCCAGTGAAACAAGCGGACGCATCGTCGTTGCAATTGCCATGATCTTCCTCATTCCATTTGGTCGGGGCCAGTTGGTGGGGCCAGCACATTTCCCTATATTGTCTTCCATGCTAAGCGGCAAATGGTTTCGCAGGGCAGCACGGCGCACGGCAAGGTTTCATGGCACTTGAATTCGATACTGGTTTTGAGCCGGCGCATGGCTCCGCGGTCGGCGCGGCTCCCGGCATTTTGCGCGTCACCGCCCCAAACGCCTCGCCATTCACCTTCCACGGAACCAACAGCTATATCGTCGGACATGACACGCTGGCTGTCATCGATCCGGGCCCGCAAGACGAGCGCCACATGAAAACCCTGCTCGACACGATTGCCGGACGGCCGGTCAGCCATATCTTCGTCAGCCATACGCACCGGGACCATTCGCCCCTCGCCGCCCGCCTGAGCGCTGAAACCGGGGCCGTCATCGTCGCCGAAGGGCCGCACCGGGCCGCGCGCGAACTGGCAACCGGCGAAGTCAACGCGCTGGATGAAAGCAACGATAGCGAATTTCTGCCGGATATGGTCCTTCAGGATGGCGGGATCGTCGGCGGCGACGGCTGGGCGATACGGGGGCTTCACACACCCGGCCATGCGGCGAATCACATGGTTTTCGCACTGGAGGGAACGGGCATCCTGTTCAGCGCGGACCATGTCATGGCCTGGTCCACCAGCATCGTCGCCCCACCCGACGGGGCCATGGCCGATTACATGGCCTCGCTGGAAAAGCTGCTTGAGCGCGACGACCGCTTCTTTCTGCCCGGCCATGGCGGGCCGGTCGCGCAGCCGAAGGCATTCATGCGCGGGCTGAAGGCGCACCGCAAAATGCGCGAGCGCGCCGTTCTCGACCGGCTGGAAAAGGGCGACCGCACCATCGCGGACATGGTCAAGACCATTTATCGCGATACCGATCCGCGTCTGCACGGCGCAGCCGGATTGTCGCTTCTCGCGCATCTGGAGGATCTCGTCGGGCGCGGTCTGGCGATCACCGATGGAGCGCCCTCGATCGCCGGCATCTACGAGCCGGTGCGCTGAGGCTTCCTACCGCCTCTGTTCAATCCCGGTCTGGCCCGTCGCTTCCTGATCGAGCTCCCGCAGGAAGCGCACGATGCGATCGGCATTGTCACCCAGATCGTGACGCCCGTAACGGGATGCCGAGCGCATATCGATAACACTGATTTCCTCGTTGCCCGCAACCCGGATAGCCACATCGACCGGCAGTTCCAGAACGAAGCTGGATGCAGCGGCCGTAATCAGCAATTCCCGGGATTCCCCGTTTTCGAGCACAGGCACGGCGGAGTTTTTCCAGCCCTGCCGGCGCAACACATCGCGGACCATGACAACGGCCTCGGAAAAGGACAGAGCGTAGCGGCGGCCGTTGACCAGCGGATAGGCCTGCGCCTGTAGCCGCCATTCGCCGGGCGTGGCGACGAAGGCGCGGCCGTCGGCAAGAGCCGGGGCTGCCTCCAGATCGGTGGAGATGTCGCTGAGCGGCGGAAACGTCAGCGCCCGCCAGGAGGCGACCGCATAGGGCGCAAGAACAACCAGCGCGATCAGCACCCCTGCGGCGAGGTCGCGTCCGCCCCGGTCGCCGAAATTCCAGAGCCGGGCAAATGCCCACCCCGCAAAGAGCAGGGCGAATGCCGCCAGCAACGCCACCAGCGCGAGAACCCACAGATAGGCAGGCGTTTCGACAAGGCCGAAATGATGGCCGGTCCACACCGTGACGAGCAGAACCGCCGAGAACGCCGCCATGCGGCGCGACCAGCCCGCTGCCCTCGTCGTGTGCCGTTCAGGAAACGCCGTCATCGCCCGCCATCCGGATCATACCGATGGCAAGGCTTAGAACATTCTGCATCAAAGTTGAATGCGCCGCTTAAGACCGGCTGCATGTTCACGCAGCATACAGCCGGCCCGGCAACCGGAAACGGCTTCAGCCCGCCTTGCGGATGGCCGATTGAGCCGCCGCCAGCCTTGCGATCGGCACGCGGAACGGAGAGCACGATACATAATCGAGCCCGACCTCTTCACAGAAATTGATCGAGGCCGGATCGCCGCCATGCTCGCCGCAGATGCCGAGCTTGATGTCGGGCCGGGCTAGCCTGCCCCTCTCCGCCCCCAGCCGGACGAGTTCGCCCACGCCCTCGATATCCAGCGACACGAACGGATCCTGCTCGATGATCCCCTTCTGGCGGTAGACTTCCAGGAAGCTCGCCGCATCGTCACGGGAAATGCCGAATGTCGTCTGGGTGAGGTCGTTCGTGCCGAAGGAGAAGAATTCGGCGGTTTCGGCAATGAAATTGGCGCGGATCGCGGCCCGCGGCAGTTCGATCATCGTGCCGGTGAGATATTCGATGGCGACGCCCGTTTCCTCCATCACGCTCTTGGCCACGGCGTCGATCCGCGCCTTGACGTAATCGAGCTCTTTCTTGAGGCCGACGAGCGGCACCATGATTTCCGGCACCACCAGCTTGCCCGCCTTGCGCCCGGCTTCCACTGCCGCCTCGAAAATGGCGCGGGCCTGCATTTCGGCGATCTCGGGATAGGTTACGGCAAGACGGCAACCGCGATGGCCCAGCATCGGGTTGACCTCGTGCATGGCCTCGGTGCGCTGGCGCAACCTGTCAGCCGCGACGCCCATGCCGCTGGCCACTTCCTCCAGCTCCTCTTCCGTCTTCGGCAGGAATTCGTGCAGCGGCGGATCGAGCAGACGAATCGTGACCGGCAGGCCCGCCATGATCTCGAACAGTTCGAGAAAATCGGAACGCTGCATTGGCAGAAGCTTCGCCAGCGCCGCGCGCCGATCCTTCTCGCTATCGGCAACGATCATCTCGCGCACGGAAGTAATGCGGTCGCCGTCGAAGAACATGTGCTCGGTGCGGCACAGCCCGATTCCCTCGGCGCCGAAGGAGCGCGCCATGCGCGCGTCGGCCGGCGTCTCGGCATTGGTGCGCACCTTCATGCGCCGCGCCGCATCCGCCCATTCCATGATGGCGGCGAAATCGCCCGACAGCTCGGGTTGCAGCATCGGAACCGCACCCTTCAGCACCTGGCCCGAGCCGCCGTCGATGGTGATGATGTCACCCTTGCGGAAGGTCTGGCCAAGCGCCGTCAGCGTGCCGTTCCTGTGATCGACCCGCAGCGAGCCGACGCCGGACACGCAAGGCTTGCCCATGCCGCGAGCGACCACCGCCGCATGGCTGGTCATGCCGCCGCGGGTGGTGAGAATGCCCTGCGCGGCGTGCATGCCGTGAATGTCTTCCGGGCTCGTCTCCACGCGCACGAGGATGACCTTGCGGCCGGCCGACTTCATTTCCTCCGCCTCATCGGAATTGAAGACGATCTCGCCGGTCGCCGCGCCAGGCGAAGCGGGCAGACCCACCCCGATGACGTCACGCGCAGCCTTCGGATCGATGGTCGGGTGCAGAAGCTGGTCGAGCGAAGCGGCATCGATGCGGCAGACGGCCTCATGCTTCGTGATCAGGCCCTCATTGGCCATCTCGACGGCGATCTTCAGCGCGGCTTTCGCCGTGCGCTTTCCGGATCGCGTCTGCAACATCCACAGCTTGCCGCGCTCGATGGTGAATTCGAGGTCCTGCATGTCGCGGTAGTGGTTTTCGAGCCGCTGCGAGATTTCCACGAAATGGCGGAACGCTTCCGGCATCAGCTTTTCCAGCGAAGGCCGGTCGGAACCGGCGGCGATGCGCGCCGCTTCGGTGATGTTCTGCGGCGTGCGGATCCCCGCCACCACGTCCTCGCCCTGCGCATTGACGAGGAATTCGCCATAAAGCGTATTCTCGCCGGTGGAGGGATTACGGGTGAAGGCGACGCCCGTGGCCGAACTGTCCCCCATATTGCCGAACACCATGGCTTGTACGTTGACGGCGGTGCCCCAGCTTTCGGGAATGTCGTGCAGGCGCCGGTAGGTAATGGCGCGCTGGTTCATCCAGCTTGAGAACACGGCGCCGATCGCTCCCCAGAGCTGCTCGCGCGGATCCTGCGGGAACGGCTTGTCCAGCTCCTCCTCGACCTTGGCCTTGTAGTGAGCAATCACATCCTGCCATTCAGCCGCGGTGAGGTCGGTGTCGAGCTCATGTCCAAGGTTTGCCTTGGCGTCTTCCAGAATTTCCTCGAACACTTCGTGATCGAGCCCGAGAACGACGTTGGAGTACATCTGGATGAAACGGCGATAGCTGTCATAGGCAAAACGCGCATCGCCCGAATCGGAAGCGAGCGCCTCGACCGTCTCGTCGTTCAGGCCGAGATTGAGCACCGTGTCCATCATGCCGGGCATGGACGCGCGCGCGCCGGAGCGCACCGAAACCAGCAGGAGCTTCGAAGGGTCGCCAAAGCGGCGGCCCGTCACCTTGCCGATATGATCGAGCGCTGCATCGAGCTGCGCCTCGAACGCATCCGGATAGCGGCGGTCATTGGCGTAATACCAGTTGCACATTTCGGTGGTGATGGTGAAACCGGGCGGTACCGGCAGCCCAAGGCTGCACATCTCGGCAAGGTTCGCGCCCTTGCCGCCCAGAAGGTTCTTGTCGCCGGCTCGCCCTTCGGCAGCCCCGTCACCGAAGGTGTACACCCACTTGCTCATGCCCGCTCCCCGGCTTGCTGTGGTCGAAATGCCCCGGCCGGGGCTGGATGCGGGCAGCGATAAGACGCTGAAAAGCGAAAGGCAAGCACACGCTTGGGATAGCGGCAATCTATATCGATTAAAGACGATATGTCCTCAGCCCGAAGCCGGCGACGCGCAAACGGGGCCGAACCGCCGCCCCCCTTGCCGGAAACTCTCCGGAATCGAAACCGCCTCTTGCATGCGAAACGAAAGAGTTATAGAACATAACAGGAACAAGAGGGTGCCATGAAAAAGACGGGCAAGCTCGATTATCTGGAAATGCCTGCGACCGGAGGAACGCTGGACAGCGTGAAGGCTTTCTACAGCGCGGCTTTCTCATGGTCATTCACCGATTACGGCCCTGCCTATTCGGCCTTCAGTGAAGGGCTCGACGGTGGTTTTCACACGGACCAGAGCGAGGCGTCTTCAAAGCCCCTTCCTGTACTCTACAGCGAAAATCTCGAAGCGACACTGGAAGCGGTGGTATCGGCCGGCGGGCGGATCGTCAGGCCGGTCTTTTCATTTCCGGGCGGACGCCGTTTCCATTTCACAGATCCGGCCGGCAACGAACTGGCTGTCTGGAGCGAATAGCGAAACCGACCCTTGCATTGCACGGCAAAGGCCGCGACGCCTTCGCGACCTCGTGGCCGTTCGATGAGACCCGGCTCTGTTCGCTCGCCTTCCTCGGCTTCGGTAAAATTCGGCCGTTGCGCACAGACGTGCTTTAATCGCCATATGACGGATTGTGCTTTTGCTCGTCACTGCCTATAAGGCCGCACTGTCCGGTCAAGGACATTTCCGTTGGGGCGTAGCCAAGCGGTAAGGCATCGGTTTTTGGTACCGACATTCCCAGGTTCGAATCCTGGCGCCCCAGCCAAGGCATGAACAGCGGCGGCATCACGGTCTGTTCACCATCGATGGTCCATCCGGCGCTGGTGTTGCGACTGCTTCAGGATCGCTCGCGATTGCTGGATCGCCAGTTCCGAGGGCATCGGGAGCGGGTGCGCGCGACCCCATGGCTAAGCGCGTCGCGATCTTTCAGATTCGCTCCCTGCGCTTTAAGTTCTTGTTTTACGCATGTCGTTGTCCCGAAACCGGTTCCCGCTTTCGGGCGACATGCTTTAAAGCGTATCGCGATCTTTCAGATTCGCTCCCTGCGCTTTAAGTTCTTGTTTTACGCATGTCGTTGCCCCGAAACCGGTTCCCACTTTCGGGCGACATGCTTTAAAGCGCGTCGCGATCTTTCAGATTCGCTCCTGCGCTTTAAGTTGCTGTTTTTACGCATGTCGGGACCGGCTTCGGCCAGATCAATTAACCGCCCGAAACGATCGAAGGCGCTTCGGCTACATTGCGCCTGAAGCGGGGTATTCGTCCCTCACATCGCTCTGGAACGACATGGCCCTGGAACGGGGGCCTGGAACGGGGCCCTGGAACCGGAAAGCACCCGTTCAGGACCCACAGCCCGACCATATGGCCGAACCATAAAGCGCGGCTGCGTCCGCCTGCGGTCGCGGCCGCATGGCTGAACCGCGATGAAAAGCCTGCCTTGCGGTTCGGCCTTGCAGCCGTCTTCATTCGCACATGGCTTTCGGCTATCGTCCATCCCATTGGCCCGTCGCCGATCACGTCAAACCCGGTCGCGCCCGATCATGCGGGCGCAATAACATCCGGGGCCTGCGCAAGGTCCGGGGCCTGCGCAAGGTATTGCCACCGCTGGTCTTATACAGTACCCGCTACCCTCTGATCTTCCGTTAATGAAAGCTCTCGAAATGCAGCTTCCCTTCATCGATCTGGCCGCTCAGCAGACCCGCATTCGCGCGGCCCTCGAAAAAGCCATCCTCGGCGTTCTCGACGATGGCAAATACATTATGGGCCCCGAAGTCGCACGGCTGGAAAAGCAACTGGCCGATTTTTGCGGCGCCAAACACTGCCTTTCCTGCGCCAACGGCACCGACGCGCTCCAGCTCGCGCTCATGGCGCTGGGCGTGAAGGCCGGCGATGCGGTGTTCGTGCCGAGCTTCACCTTCGCGGCGACAGCGGAAGTCGTTCCTCTGGTGGGGGCGACCCCCGTTTTCGTGGATGTGCTGCCCGACACCTTCAACATGGATCCGGAGAGCCTGAAGCGGGCCATAGCCCATGCCCGTACGCTTGGCCTCAACCCGGCCTGCGTCATTCCGGTCGATCTGTTCGGCCTTCCCGCCGACTACGACGTCCTGATCCCCATCGCCCGCGAAAACGGCATGAAGGTGATCGGCGACAGCGCGCAGGGCTGGGGCGGCGTCTATCACGGCCGCGTCACCGGCTCGCTGTGCGACATCACCACCACGTCCTTCTTCCCGGCCAAGCCGCTCGGCTGCTACGGCGACGGCGGCGCGCTGTTCACCGACGATGACGAGCTTGCGGCACTGATCGATTCCTACCGGGTTCACGGCAAGGGCTCGCATAAATATTACAATGAGCGCATCGGCCTCAACAGCCGGCTCGACACCCTCCAGGCCGCGATCCTCCTTGAAAAGCTGGCGATCTACGCCGACGAGGTCGAGGCCCGGCAGGAAGTTGCCCAACGCTACAGCAAAGGCCTCGCCGGCCACTACGAGACACCTTTCATTCCGGAAGGGCTGAAAAGCATCTGGGCGCAGTACACGCTCAAGCTGGCATCGGGCGAAGAGCGCGAGGCGTTCCAGAAGCGCGCAAGTGCAGCGGGCGTTCCCACCGTCGTCTACTATCCGGTTCCGCTGCACCGCCAGAACGCCTACAAGGATTTCCCCGCCGATCCCGCGGGTCTCTCCGTCAGCGACGATCTGGCAGGCCGCGTCGTCAGCCTGCCGATGCATCCCTACCTCGCATCGCAGGTGCAGGACGGCATAATCTCAGCGGTGATCGGCTGATATCAGAGTGTGGCGAGGTTCAAGACCTCGCCCACGACCGTGGCCGTTCTGGCTATCTCTTCTCCGGTCAAGGTCGGGTGGACCAGAAACATCAGGCTGGTCTCCCCCAGTTCGCGCGCCACCGGCAGCCGTTCAGCCGGCCGCCATCCGGTGCCCTCGAAAGCTTTTTCCAGATAGACCTCGGAACAGGAGCCCTGGTAGCAGGGCACCCCACGCGCGACGATCTCGTTGACGATGCGGTCGCGGCTCCATCCCGCAGAAAGGTTTTGCGGCCTGACATAGGCGTAGAGCCTGTAGAATGCGTGGCGCGTGCCGTCGTCGCTTCCGGCATCCTCGCAAAGCGCAGGTGCGCGCACCGGGCCGCCCGCGCCGGCGAAAGGCGCCAGCGCTTCAAGGATTTTGGACGCGTTGGCCGCACGCGCGGCCGTCCACTCAGCCACGCGCGTCAGTTGTATGCGGCCGATTGCGGCCTGCACTTCCAGCATGCGCCAGTTCGTGCCGAAGCTCTCGTGCAGCCACCGGAAGCCCGGCGCATGCGTGCGCTCGTAGACCGCCTCCCAGCTCTTGCCGTGATCCTTGTACGACCACATGCGCGACCACAGCTCGCGGTCGTTCGTCGTCACCATGCCGCCCTCGCCGCCCGTGGTGATGATCTTGTCCTGACAGAACGACCATGCGCCGACATGGCCGATCGCGCCGACCGAACGCCCCTTGTAGCGCGCGCCGTGAGCCTGCGCGCAATCTTCGATCACCTTGAAGCCGTGCTGCCCGGCAAGCTCCATGATCGGGTCCATGTCGCACGGCCATCCGGCCAGATGCACCGGGATGACCGCCCTGGTCCGCTCCGTCAGCACGGGTTCGATCGTTTCGGCGGTGATGTTGCCGCTGTCCCGGTCGACATCGGCGAAGACGGGCGTAGCCCCCGCATTGACCACGCAGGAGACCGAGGCAAGGAAAGTGCGCGGCGTGACGACCACCTCATCGCCCGGCCCGATGCCGAGGCCCTGTAGCGCCAGATCGAGCGCCAGCGTGCCATTGCCGAGCGCGATCGCATGATCCGTACCGGCCCACCCGGCGAACTCGCGCTCGAACAGCCGGCATTCGTCTCCGGTCCAGTAATTGACCCGGTTTGAACGCACGACACGCGAAACGGCCTCGACCTCTTCTTCGGTGAAGGACGGCCATGGAGAAAAGGGTGTGTTGAGCAAGGCTCGCCTTTGACTGATCAGCTTGAAGATTCTTCTTTGTGCATGAAGAGATTTCCGACTGTTGGATCTGCAAGAGAATTAAGTATAAACCTGTCAGCCAGTGTATACTTGTTCCCGTTTATCATCAGATATGCGCCGTCGTAGGGCGGGTACCAGAAAGCGCGTATTTTTCGCGAAATATCGTCGCCTTCGCGAATCTCTTTCATGCTCTCCATTTCGTCACGCCCGACATAAACACCGCCAATGTTCGGGCTCGCTGGAAGGAGTGTAGATGACAGCAAGGCCTTATCGACCACGGACACAAAGAGATCAAACAGTGGTTCGCGGCATTGTTTTTCGAGACTTTGCGCAGTTTCTCTAGCTTGATCAATCGGAAAATGATCTACTTGGATGATAGGGCCCGTGTCAATCTCTTCATCAACGTAGTGCGCGGAGACACCCCATTGAGGGAGATTTTTGAGAATAGCGAGATTGTACCCTCCCGTCCCCTTAAAATCAGGCAACGGCGCGGGGTGAAAGTTGATAGCACCTTTTCGAGCAACGTCCAGAAGCGGCTTACGAAGCTTGAGCCAATAGAGAACTGACAGGGCTATATCGAATTCCAACTCACCGGCGGATGTCTTGGCCTCGGCGGTAGCCCGTGTAAAAAGTGGTATCCTACATCGTTTCGCCACTTCACTGGTTTCTGAGACGGGAAGATGGCTGTCGGTCACGACACCAACAACCTCGACATCGGAACGATCGCAAAGCCATGCTAAACATCTGGCAGCGACAGTCTTCCTACCTAGAAACAATATTTTCTGCATGGGTCAGTTCCCCTTGAAGTTTTCTACCGTCGCGACACCAGCACCGCTGATTCCTTCGCGAGTAAGCACCTTCTTGATGGTCAGGAACAAGATCCTGAAATCCAGCCGGAACGAACGATTGTCCACATACCATATGTCGAGGGCGAATTTTTCTTCCCATGACAGGGCATTGCGGCCGTTGACCTGCGCCCAGCCCGTGACGCCCGGCCGAACTTCATGGCGGCGCGCCTGTTCGGGCGAATAGAGGGGTAGATATTCCATCAGCAGCGGGCGCGGACCGACGAGGCTCATATCGCCTTTCAGCACGTTCCAGAGCTCCGGAAGCTCGTCAAGACTGGTCGAACGCAGGAACCGGCCGAAAGGCGTAAGCCGGTCCGCGTCCGGCAGCAGCGCCCCGTCCGCTCCCCGCGCATCCGTCATGGTGCGGAACTTGAGCATCTCGAACGGTTTGCCATCCTTGCCGGGCCTGACTTGCCGGAACAGGATCGGGCTTCCGAGCCTGCGGCGGATCAGGAAAGAAAGGACGCCAAGCAACGGCGACAGGAGGGCAAGCGCAAAGCTCGAAATGACAATATCGAACAGGCGTTTCATCATGCTTGAAGGCAGTCATTCAGTGTTGCGGCAAGTCGTGTGGCCAGCAAATTCATTGAATGACTATTTTCCAGGTACCGTCTCCCGGCTTCGCCCATTTCGCGTCGTCTTGCAGCGGGCAGAGACGCCATCTCAACGATTGCAGCCGCGAGCGCCTCGGGATTCCCGGGCGGAACGGTGATGCCAGCCCCTGTTTCGGCAATGGGGTTGTTGGCAGATGCGGAACAGAACAAAACCGGCCTTTGAGCAGCCATGAAATCAAACAGCTTGTTGGAACTTATCCCGTATCTGAAAACCGGAGCGTCGATGAGATTGAAAACGAATGCATCCGCTTCGGCTGCTACTTCAGGTATCCTGTTCTTTGGTACAGGTTCCTCAAATCGCACGTTTTTCAGTTCCAGCTCGCGGGCTATAGTGATCAGAGAAGGCTTCAATGGCCCATCACCGATGAGACGAAGAACGATCCTGTTATTTGCCGGATCGCCTCCAACGATTTGCATGGCCTGAAGCACTGTCTCAAGACCATTAGCCCCTCCGTGCGCACCGAAATACATCAAGGTAAACGTATCGGATGGTCCCGGTGCTTCTCGCGGTACAAAAAGATCGAGGTCGGCTCCGTTCGGTATCCAGATTATTTTATCCCGCGGAATACCCAGAGGCTCGATATAGTCGCCGGCCTTCGGCAGCAGGACAATTATCCTGTCAGCGCTTTTGTAGAGTGACGTTTCCAGCCATCTCAACCCCACCGCCAACGGATGCCGGGAAGTCAATCGGCCCATGTCGATCAGCGTCTGCGGCCACAGATCGCGAACCTCGAAGATAAAAGGCACTCCGTAGCGCCTGGCCAGCCGGCGTCCTGCCCACGCTGCGAGCGGATGGACGCTGGAACCGATGATCACGTCCGGGGGATCGAGCCTGGAAAGATTTTCGTTCTTCAAAACCGCGCGGGTATACGCCAGCATATTGCGTATCCGGTCCGTGCCGTTACCAGCGTATGGAGGCGTGCGCAGCCATAGAAAAGGCACTCCGTCGTGAATGTCGACACGGAAATTCTCGCCATTGGCAAGACGCTGCCTCCCGGTTGGATGCTCGGTGCTGGCGGCTATTACCGAGGCCTTCCAGCCATTACCGGGCAAATGGCGTCCCAGCGAAAAATGACGCGTTCCGCCCGCACCGCCTGGCTCCTGCGCGTAGTGATTCAATATCCAAACGTGCTTCATGCTATCCGGCGAAAATCTCTTTGCAGAATTCTTTCCCAAATTGGAGGAATGAACGCCACTCATTTCATCCACCCCCTACACCGACCCTTCATACTCGCGCAAGGCATTCACCACGCAAGGCGCAAACAATGGAAAACACTGCCAACCTGACCCTCCCCTATATCATGCCTTCGCAGGCGCAGAAGCATGTGACGCACAATGAGGCGTTGCGCATTCTGGATGCGGTCGTCCAGCTCGCCATCATCGACCGGGACCTCGCCACGCCGCCATCGAGCCCGCAGGATGGCGACCGCTACATCGTCGCTGCCGGGGCGGCCGGCGCCTGGCAAGATCGCGACGGCTGCATAGCGGCATGGCAGGATGGCGGCTGGGCGTTCCTTCTGCCGCGGCCCGGCTGGCTGTGCTTCGTGATCGATGAAGGCGCGCTGCTGTGCTGGACCGGCGCCGCATGGGATAGCGCGGCGCCCGCTTCCGGCGCACTCCAGAACATCTCCCTTCTGGGCATCGGCACCGCGGCGGACGCCGCCAACCCCTTCGCCGCGAAGGTCAACAACGCGCTATGGGCAGCGCGAACCACCGGGGAAGGCGGCAGCGGCAACCTGCGTTACGTGATGAACAAGCAGGGTCCGGAACACGCCCTTTCGCTGCTGATGCAATCGAACTGGTCGGGCCGCGCCGAAATCGGCCTTGCCGGCAGCGACGACCTGTCGTTCAAGGTCAGCCCTGACGGCGCTGCCTGGAGGGAGGCCCTGCGGGTCGACCGTGCGAGCGGCAGGATCGATCTCCCGCACACCAGCATGCTGACGGATTTCGCCCTGAGCCTCCTGCCCGACAGCGGCCGCTTCGCCGGCAACGCGGCAAAGGACAACAATGCCGTCAGCTTCGTCTTTCCGTCATACCTGTCGCTGATAAACGGTTCGAGCGCGGCGGATGCAGGCAGGTTCGTCACCAACAACAACGACTATGGCGGCTCCGCCGGGGCCCTGCCCGGCTATGTCAAGGATCTGATCGACAAGATCCGCGATGCCAACTATCGCCGCTACGGCATCGAGTTCCGGATCGCCACCATTACGCACGGCTCGGCGACGTCTTCGCCGGTGGATGTGGGCGGCGTTCGCTATTATTTCAGCCTGTTCCTCGCCTTCGGCCCGCGCGTGCCGGCAATGACGTTCCATTGCTACCTGCGCGCGCTGGACCGGCCGATCCTGTTCTGGCGCCGCAGCGACGACCAGACTCTGATCCGGAATGGCGTCAGGATCAATGACAGCGTCGTCATCGATCCCGCTGACGGCTGGGTCTCGATGGCATGCGAGGACAGGCAGGACCCGCGCCGATCCATCGGCTACAACCCGACGCCGCTGAACATCAGCGCCCAGGCTTCCGGCGACCGCTATCTGATCGCCTGCCCCGCGCTCATGGCGGGCATCACGCGCGTCGACCCCGACGTCGGCGTGATCTCCGGCATCAACAGATGGCTGCCGTGACGGCGCGGCGGCGGAACCGCGCATCCCTTCATGGCAAAGCCGAACGACGCGCTCTGTTCGTTTCGGCTCTATTTATGAGACGCCATGTGATCCACCTGGCGCAAAATGCTCCGGATCAGCCAATGGGGCTCAGGATGCCGCCCTCCTCCGCGTACCGCTCGCCGGTGCGCGGGCAGGTGAGCGTCTCGTCGAGGATTTCGCCCGCCCGCGACACCCAGCCGACACGGCGCGCCGGCACGCCCACCATCAGCGCATAGGCGGGAACGTCCTTCGTCACCACCGCGCCGGCGCCGATCATGCAATATTCGCCGAGTTCGTGGCCGCACACGATCGTTGCATTGGCCCCGATGGTCGCGCCCCGGCGAACGCGCGTCGGCCGGAACTCGTCCTTGCGCTCGATTTCCGCGCGCGGATTGAGCACATTGGTGAACACGCAGGATGGGCCGCAGAACACCCCGTTTTCGAGCGTAACGCCCTTGTAGAGCGAGACGTTGTTCTGGATCTTGCAATTGTCGCCGACCGTAACGTCCGGCCCGGCCACCACATTCTGGCCGATCGAGACATTCCTGCCGATCCGGGTGCGCGGCAGGATATGGCTGAAATGCCAAACCTTGGTACCTTCGCCGATTTCGACACCGTCATCGACATAAGCGCTTTCATGGACAAAAGGCTGTGCTGCACTCATGCGTTTTCCCCCTTCGGGCCCGAGCCGATGAGATTCGCGGCCAGAGACTGCTCCGCCCGGTCAAGAACACGAAGCACGGCAAGCCCCTCGCGTCCATCAGTCCGTGCAGCCGTGCCGGCCTCTATAGACTGGATGAAATGCCTGCACTCCTGCTTGAGGGGCTCTTCCCTGTCAACCACGACCCGCTCCGCGTCGGCTTTGGCGGGAACAGGGACCGGTCCCGACACATCGATGCCATGGCGGTAGACGAGCAGCTTGTCGCCCCAATCCGGCTGGCTGTCCTCGAAGACCGCCATCGCCTTTTCGCCGATCACGACCAGACGCTGTTCCTTGAACGGATGCATCCAGGAGGCGAGGATATGAGCCGCCGTCCCGCCGGGAAAGCGCATCTGCACCGAAACCAGATCGGCGACGCCCGGCGTGAACGCGACATTGCCCTGCGCCGAGACCGTTACCGGCTCTTCGCCGACGAGGCCGAGAATCATCGATATGTCGTGCGGCGCGAACGACCACAGGACATTTTCCTCGGTGCGAAATTTTCCAAGCGACAGGCGGTTGGAATAGACGTGGAGCAGGCGGCCCAGTTCACCGGCCTCCACCATTGTGCGCAACTTCAGGTAAACCGGGTGGTATTGCAGCAGGTGGCCCACCATCAGCGTCAGTCCGCGCGCCTGCGCCAGCGCGCAAAGCTCCGCCGCTTCCGCGACATCGAGCGCCAGCGGCTTTTCCACATAGACATGCTTGCCCGCTTCAAGCGCGGCCCTGGCCTGCCGGTAGTGCAGCCCGGCCGGGGAGGCGATGGAGACTGCATCCACGCCCCGATCCGACAGGACCTCGTCGAAAGTGGCGGCGCGGACGCCGTAGCTCGCCGCCGCCGCTTCAGCTGCCTTCGTATCCGGGTCCACGACAACCGCGAGATGGCCGAGTTCGTGGAAATTACGGGCAAGATTGCGGCCCCAGTAGCCGTGCCCGATATGTGCGACCGACGTCATTCAAATACCTTCATAATCCATGGCTTCCAGAACGGTGACAGCAGATCACGCAGGCTTTGCGCCCGCGCCGCTGCGCGTCAAAACCTCCGCGATGGCCTGCGCCGCCCTACCGTTCCCATAGGGTTGCGCATCGACACCCTGCGTGCCCAAAGCCGCCTCGATGATCTGCGCAAGATCGCTCTTTGCCGGCGATGCCAGCCTGTTCCAGCCAAGCTCGATCAGCTCCACCCATTCGGTCTCATCGCGCAAGGTCACGCAAGGCACATGGTAGAAGAACGCCTCCTTCTGGACGCCGCCGGAATCGGTAGCGATCAGCGCGGCCTGCGATTCAAGCGCCACCATGTCGAGATAACCCACAGGCGGCACGGTCTGAACTTTTTCGAAGGCAAGGCCGGCAGCTTTCATCCGCGTCTGCGTGCGCGGATGCAGCGGCAGGACGACAGGCAGCGTCGCCGCAACCGTTTCGAGGGCGGCAACGATATTGGCCAGCCGTGCCGGATCATCGGTGTTTTCCGCCCGATGAATCGTGGCCAGCACATAACGTTTCGGTTCCACTTCCAACCGGGACAGAAGATCGCCGCGCTGCGCGGCGGTGGCCGCGAATTGCAGCGCGGCGTCGTACATGACGTCTCCAACCTGGAAAACACGTTCGGCAGCAACTCCCTCGCCGCGCAGATTGCCGACCGCCGCCTGCGTCGAGGCGAACAGGATGTCAGACAATTGATCCGCGACGATACGGTTGATTTCCTCCGGCATGGCGCGGTTGAAGGAGCGCAAGCCCGCCTCGACATGGGCAACCGGGATATGCAGCTTGGCCGCGACCAGCGCGCCTGCGAGCGTCGAGTTGGTGTCGCCGTAGACGAGCACCCGGTCGGGCCGCAATTCCTGAAGCACGGGCTCCAGCTTCTGCATCATCGCCCCGGTCATGGCACCATGCCCACCGCCGTGCACGTCGAGGTGATGGTCGGGCGCGGCGATGCCGAGTTCCTCGAAGAAGATATCCGACATACCCGCATCGTGGTGCTGGCCGGTGTGGATGAGCACTTCCCTGACCGCGCCGGTGGCGGCCAGAGCCTTGCTCACTGGCGCGACCTTGATGAATTGCGGCCGGGCGCCCACGATGGTGGCAATCGTTTTCATGAAAATAGCTCGCCCTTCACTACAATTAAATTTCAGCGCTTTTCGAACGATCTGAGAGAACTCTCCGATAGAGGGCAAGCAGCTTTTTTTCCTCGACCGCCCAATTATAACGCTCCTGCACGGCACGGCGACCGTTTTCACCCATGCGGCGGGCACTGTCGGAATTATCAACCAGAAAGTCGATGGCCGCGGCAATAGCGGCGGGATCATGCGGATCGACGCAGATACCGCAATCGTTGCCTTCCACGATCTCGCGCCAGAGCGGGAAGTCGGAGGCGATGACGGGAATGCCGGCCGACATGTATTCGAACATCTTGACAGGGAGGGAATCGAGATAGGCAGGGGTGGGGTGAAGAGTTACAAGTCCGGCCATGGAGCGGGACAGGACATCGCGCACGTTCGCTCGATCCAGAAAGCCGAGCTCATCGACCTGCGCCCAACCGGGCATCGCCCTGACCCTTGCGTGAACGTCTTTTTCTACGAAGCGACCTCCAAGCGCGAGCCGTGCACCTGTCCTCGTTCTCGCCAACGCCGCGACGATCTCCACAATGCCGCGAGTGGCAAAGATGCCGCCGACATAGCAAACCTCGCGCGCCTTCCGCTCCCAGGGTACGGCACCGTCGAGTTCGCCGAACATCGGGAAATTGTTGATATCGGTCGATGGGATGCCGAGGGCGGCAAACTTGTCGCGAATGACCGGCGTCGCGGCCACCACATGGTCCAGCCTGCGACAGGCAAACCGCTCGTATCGCGCCATGGCCATCGAGATCGGCCGCCGGGCAAGGGGATGAAGATAGGCCTTCGACAGAATCTGCTTCGGCACATCCTCATGTGCATCGAAGATCACCCGCTTGCCCCGCCGCTTCAGCTTCAGGCCGACGGGTAGCAGTTCGGGGTCATGAAGGTGATAGAGGTCGGCATCGAGCGCAAGCGCCGCCTCCAGAACCCGGCCTGTCGCGCCGAGCATGCGGTCAAGCCTTCCGCCGGGTTTCCCGACATCGAGAATACGGACGCCTTCCTTTTCCTCTCCGCCAAGCCCATCAGCCACGACCAGCGCCACATCGTCAGCAACAGTTGCGAGGCTACGGCACATTTTCAGGAAAATGCGGGTGTCGTAGCGAGGATGCGCGGAGGTGAGGTGGACAATACGCATCAATTTTAGCAAATCAATCTCTTATCACGCGGCTTTCCGATACTCACAAGCAACAAAAGCAGCATGGCGACGGCCAAACCATGCGTCAATATTGTTGTAAGTAAATCTGAACTAACAATGGCATTTCTTAACGGAACTATCGTTATAGCTAAAGAAAACCAAATTGGAACGCGACCAATTGTCATAAAATCCACAATCCTTACAATAAAACCAAAAAATATTGAATATATAATAAC
>JAZIHP010000026.1:0-47511 GCA_036678505.1 Alphaproteobacteria bacterium | reverse complement strand
CGGACGGCAAGGCGGCTGTTGCCAGTGCGCCCGCGCAGAGAAAGCCAGCTGCCGCGAAAGCTCCTGTAGCGAAGAAGGTGGCGGCGCCCAAAACTGCCGCCCCCAAGACTGCCGCCCCCAAGACTGGCAAAGCGAGCCCTGCGCCGGCCAAAACGGCGGAAGCTGCGAAGCCTGCCGCCAAATCCCGCACCCGGACTGCAAGCAAGACCACGAGGACGCCCAGGTGAGCGCCAGCGACAAGGATGAGGTCGAGCAGTCGTCTGCGCCTCTCATAGAACATCTGATGGAGTTGCGGACCCGGCTGATCTGGTCGATCGGCGGGTTTTTCGTGGCCTTCCTCTTCTGCTTCTTTTTTGCCAGAACATTGTTCAACTTCCTCGTCGTTCCGTTCAAATGGGCGACCAGTTGGGCCGGGCTTGATCCGACCAAGGTCGAGCTGATTTATACGGCGCCACAGGAATTCTTCTTCACGCAGATCAAGCTTGCCATGTTCGGTGGCATGGTGATCGCTTTCCCGTTGATTGCCACGCAGATCTACAAATTCATCGCACCCGGTCTTTACCGTAACGAACGCGCGGCTTTCCTGCCTTTTCTGATTGCCTCGCCGATCCTGTTCCTGATTGGCGCATCGCTGGTCTATTTCTTCTTCACCCCGATGGTCATGTGGTTCTTCCTGACCATGCAGCAGTCCGGCGGTGACGGTGAAGTGCAGATTTCGCTTCTGCCGAAGGTTTCGGAATATCTCAGCCTCATCATGACGCTGATCTTTTCCTTCGGCCTTGTTTTCCAGCTGCCGGTGGTCACCAGCCTGATGGCGCGGGTGGGCATATTGTCGTCGCAGGCACTGGTCGACAAGCGCAAATGGGCAATCGTCATCGCATTCGTCGTGGCGGCGGTGCTCACGCCGCCCGATCCGCTCAGCCAGATCGGCCTCGCCATTCCGACGATCATTCTCTACGAAATCTCGATCATCACGGCACGCATGATCGAGCGCTCGAAGGCGAAGGAAGACGAGGCGCGCAAAGCCGAAGACGGCGAGGGAGATGAACCGGAAGACAGCCCGCCGGCCGACAACCCGGCCTGATCACGTCTTCCCTTTTGGACAAGATCGCCCGCCCTTCAGTGCGGGCGATTTTTATGTCCGCAGGCCTGCGCCGGCCTGCTGTGCGTACAGGCGTTTTTGCGATGACGAATTCCCGACGCAAAACCGCTCCGCATTGCAGGATACGGTGCACGATGGGCGCGAAAATGATGCTGAAGGAAGCCAGGAAGAAAACGCTGGCATAAAGCCCGTAGAGGCCGATGAAAAGTTTTCCGGAAAAGCTGGCGGGCTGTCTTCCGGCAATCCGAACCCGCTCAGCACATAAAGCATGTCGCCCGGAAGCGGGAACCGGTTTTGGAGCAACGACATGCGTAAAAACAAAGAACTTAAAGCGCAGGGAGCTGATCTGAAAGATCGCGACACGCTTTAGGCGGAATGCAGAATGGCCTCTTCCAGTCCCTTATCCTCGAAAAGCACAAGGCCGGTCACGCCGACGCCAATTGAAAGCCCCATCAGCGCCAGAACCAGAGCGGCATGCACGAGCATCCGCGTCGCGAACCTGTGCCTTGGCAGATACTCGTCGGTGATCTTTTCATACATGGCGCGCACGAGAAGGTTCAAAATGTCCGTATAAGCGGCAGATTGCCTCCAAAGCTTCAATCATGGCGGCACGCACAGCGCAACGGAATTGAGCCGAACCTGCCTTCGCGGCCACTGGCCGGCATGGACCGGACGTCGCAATCGCCGCAATCAACAGGAATCTCCGTTGGTAACATCACTTCTGCTAACTATTTGTAGTATTGGTGATTTGCAACCAATGGTCCGGACATGACGTCTTCGTTGAAATGGCCATCCCGCTATGTGCTGAAGCGCACGGCGGTGACCGCTGTACTGGCGGCAGCCATATCGATCTCCATTTCGTCGGGCATTCGATTCCTGACGGGATCGGAGGCCGATACCATAACCGTGATCGTTCGCTTCGTTTTGCCATTCCTGATCGCGGTTCCGTTCGGCATAGTCTGGTTCAGCAAGCTGGAAAGCCTGGACACGGCTTATCGCAGCCTCATGAAGCGGGCGAGCGAACTGAGCTATTCGGCCAGCACCGACCCCCTGACCGGACTGCTCAACAGGCGCAGCTTTGCCGAGCAGTTCGATCTGGCCATGTCGCATGGCATCAGGGGAGGGTTCCTGATCGCGGATGTGGATTATCTCAAGGCCATCAACGATCAATACGGCCATCTCACCGGCGATGACGCTATTCTCTCGACGGCCACCGCCATGAGGTCCGTACTGGGGGAAGACAGCCTGATTGCGCGGATCGGCGGGGACGAGTTCTGCGCCTTCATTCCGCTTCATGACGGGGAAAATGCCGCGGAACTGATCGGCGAGATTGAAGGCGTCGCAGGCCGTCAGTTCCGGGAACGAAGTGAGAAAGACTTTCCCGTACTTTCGATCTCATGCGGTTATGCTGTGTGCCGGCAGGGGCAGACGTTCAGGGATATGATCGCGCAGACCGACAGCAATCTGTACCGCAAAAAGCGCGCCAGACAGAACATTGCCCGCCAAGGCCTTCCCGCGCGCGAAGGCAGCGGAAGATCGTTCCGATCAGGCTGAAGCATGCCGCCCGAAAGCGGGAACCGGTTTCGGGACAACGACATGCGTGAAAACAACAGCTTGAAGCGCAAGACGCCAAGCTGAAAGATCGCGACACGCTTTAGAGCCGTTCATGGTTTCACGGAATCGCCGAACGGCTCCAGGTCTTTGTCTTGTCGCGTTTCCGAACCGGAAAAGTGTTTCCACTTTTCCTGGAAACGCTTCAGGACACTCGCCGCATCGACGGTAACCGTCCGGTTTGCGTCGATGCCATGCGAGCCCATCGGCTTCGGCTCAAGGCGATGCAGGCTGGAGATTTCCCGGTTCAGCCGGCGCCATACGATCGGCAGCGACGTGCTCTTTCGCCGGTCATCCGCTCTCCCTGCTCCTGCAGGCGCTCGATCTTCCGGGTTTGCTTGTTATGAACTGCGGCCGCGCCCTTTTTCGCGCCGGCCATCCAGAAGGGCGGCTGCCAGCTGTCCACCTGTCCCCGGCGAATGGCCGTCGCGGAAATTTCCCTGGAGTTGGAGCCGATGGCATCGTCGAGCTCGACGCAGGGAGCCGACTGATAGGCCGAAGATTTCATGGTTGCGGAACCGCAGCCGCAAAGGCCGAGCGCCGCCGCGATGAATGCTGCCGGGGTCATGTAGCGCGGGTTCATCGGCTGCGTCCCTTCATCCCTCAAGCATGCTTATCATTCATATCATGATGGCAGCGATGCCGGCCAAATCCAAAACCTGTCTCCCGGCACCGACAGCCGGTTCCGGAACGGCGGCATGCGTAAAGACAACAGCTTAAAGCGCAGGGAACGAATCTGAAAGGTCGCTGCGCTTTAAGGCGCATTTACAGCGAATACGTGGAAATTCAGCGCCGGGCGCGGATTTTTGCATCCGCTACAAGTTTCATCCGGATAAATCGTCCATTCCCGCAATCGAATGCTGCCTGTCAGCTTCGAAAAGAAAATGGTGGGCGATGTAGGGATTGAACCTACGACCCCACCCGTGTGAAGGGGTGGCCGGGTGTAGTCATTTCAAAGCCTTGCGGGAAGTCTTGCCGTCATTCCACACATTATCCACGTTTTTTGCCTTTTTCGAGACGGGTGGCGTGGGGAGAAGATCGGCGCGCCGCGACTCCTCTGAGGCCACCACATGCTCATAGCGCGCGGCCGATTTGGCGTCTCTCCAGCGTCCGGTTCCAACAAGGCCGCGCGTGTCGAGCTTGCCGTACCTTCGCATCCATGTTGCCCATGTGTGGCAGAATGTGTGGAAGGTCGCGAATTCAACATCTGGCCCTGCTCGCTCCTTCACCTTCCCCATGAGGGTGTAAAGCCTGCCGCATTTCCGGAAGCGGAAAGCCTTCTGCTGCCCACGTCCAAGTCCCTTCGGATGGTTGGCGAGTGCGGCGACAAGCACCGGTGGCAGATGCACGCCGCGAGGATCGTCGTTCTTCGTCCGGGGAAAATATGCGAACGCTTCCTTCAGCAGGATCCTGTCGCAGGTGAGGGCAAGCGCCTCATTAAGACGGCAGCCCGTATAAAGCAGGAAGGTCAGGAAGATCCCGAATTCCTTATCCTCTTCGCCAGCTGCGGTCAGCATCCGGAATGCCTGCTCTGGCTGGAGCCAGTCGACGCGAGCCTGCCCGCGCCATCCCTTGGGGCGCCGTATCTTGAAATCGACACCTGCATGCTTCAGGACAGATGAGATCGGCGTGTAGACATGCCTGTTGCGCGTGGCTGCCGATCCTGACGGATACAGCGCCACCGCCGCCCGGTCGATCTCCTGCTGGCTGATTTCAGAAATGCGAGTATCGCCAAAGTGAGGAATAAGGCCACTCGACCATTCCTTTTTCTGATCGTCCCACTTGCCGAGATACTTTCCGTCGCCGCCGCTTTCGATATAGGCAACTGCCGCCTCAACAAATGTCGGCCCGGTTTTCTCGGGGGCGGCTAGCGCTGGCTGAGTGGCACTACGTTCGATCTCTTTTCGGCGCTTGTTGAGGATTTGCCTTGCGAGCGCTTCGTTAGGAGTTCCTGTGCTCTCGTCCAGGCGCACTCCGAGGTGCGTCCCTCTGATCGTCCAGTTTGGACTTTTGCCCGGGCGGGGCGGCTTGAGTGTGAGTGGCATTCCGTAAGCTCCCGACGCAACCCGGCCACGATAGCGGCGAGATCGCCTTCCGTGAATAGCTTCCTGCGACCATTCGGAACGTAGTAGGGATGCCGCTTGATGATCTCCTGAAACGACCTGCGCGAGATACGGAGCGTCTCTGCGGCCTCTTCCATGGTGTACAGCGTTGGCTTAGCCATGATACACCTCAAGGCTCCTCAGCAGATTCCTGCTATCCGCCCATTTCGCATGGCCGGTCCACGCCGCCAGAAAGCGATTCAGCCGCTCGAAGTCGCCGGCGGCGCGGTAGGTGCGGATTTTGCGGCGGGCGCGGGTGACGCTGTCGCGGCGCAGCAGTTTGTGCGTCGGCCAGATGCGATAGCCGACGAAGTTGACGCCGCGCGATACCGGCTGGATGCTCCATTTCGAAAACCGTAGGCCCAGGCGCTCGCGCGATAGCTGCTCAATGGATTCGCGGACGGCGCGCAGGTGCTCTGATGTGCGGCCGAGCACTACGATGTCATCCATGTAGCGAAACCAGAAGTGTTCGCGCAGCTCCTGCTGGAGATGCCTGTCAACGACACCGCCATAGACGTTTGCGAATATCTGGCTCATCAGGCTGCCGATCGGAAGGCCGATGCCGTTGCGTGGCAGCACGGCCTCGATAAGCCGCAGGGTTGCCCGGCAGGATATCTTTGCCTCGATGAGCTGCCACAGCACCGCGCGGTCGATCGATGCGAAATAGCGCGAGAAGTCCGTTTTCAGGACATAGAGCGGTTCGTCGCCTCTGGTCAGACGGCGCAAGTCGGATTGCAGCGTGATGGCCGCATGGTGCGTGCCGTAACCCGGGCGGCACGCGAAGGTGCGGGGCAGGAGGCTGCGGTCGAAGATCGGCGCCAGCACCAGGAAGGCGGCATGCTGGGCGATGCGGTCGCGGAAGGGTAGCGCCGAGATCGTGCGCAGCTTGGGATCGAAGATGTTGAACTGGTGCGGCTCGCCCTCGGCATAAGCGCCGGTGCGCATATCATGCGCCAGCCGCTCCAGATTGAGGACGGAAAATTCCTTGAACTCAAGATAGGCCGGCGTGAGGCGCTTTCCGCTCGATGTCAGGCGGTATGCCTCCAGCATGTTCGCATCGGCCGTGATGCGATCGATGAGGTTTCGGTGCTTGTTCGCCATGTCGTCTCCCAATGCCGGTCGCGGGTTTCGACAGGGCAGCCCTGCTACTCCCCGCTTTACCGGACCCAGAAGTGTGTTTGCCGAAGCCGGATGACCGGGCCGACCACCCCGGCGCTGAGCGCCGCAAGCGGAGGGCCGGCGTGGCCGTGACCGCCGCCGAGCCGGAAAAGGGTCGTCGCTGCGGCCCCGCGCCGAGATGTTCTCGTTCGAGTTCCCGGGCCAGTAATCGAGGTTCGCGCAGCGGGAGCCGGAGTTGCTGCCGTTGATCCACGAGCCGCCGAAGATGGACGCGCGCCGCATCAGTTCCCCGCTCACCCGTTGCCCTTCGCGGTCCGGATCCATTGGCCGAGCATGGCCCCGACCTCGGCCAGCATGCGCAAGGCTGTACGGTGTTGGTGCGGGGTGAGAATGCGCAGCTTCGGATTGACCGCGAAGCGCAGCCAGAAACGCAGCGTGGCCATGTTGGCGTCGGCAGCGTAAAGGCGTGATGGCTGCCGCGACTTCGCTGCCTGGTAGAAGAGGCCGACCTGATCGAACAGGACGGCCATGATGGCGTCACGGACATTGCCATGCGCCCTCGGGCAGCGCTGCAGGATCGGATAGAGATAAGTCACGGCTTCCTCATACTTTTCGATGATTGCCAGCCCTTTGCTGGCGGCATTCTGGTCGCGGATGATTGTCACGGCAGCATTCCCTGTGAGGCCTGCGCTTTCGCGCAGGCTATGCAGGCGTCATGTGGTCGCTGCGGCCCCGCGCCGAGAGGCTCTCGTCCGAGTCCCCGGGCCAGTAATCGAGGTACGCGCAGCGGGAGCCGGAGTTGCTGCCGTGGACCCACGAGCCGCCGAAGAGGGACGCGCGCGGGTTGTCGGGATCGCCGTCAGTGCCCCACTGCCACATGGTGCCGGTGATATCGAACAGGCCCCACTTACTGATAAAGGCGGCGCCGCCGTTTGCTGTATCGCCGGTGACTTCCGGCTCGCTGCCGCGCGACTTGCGTTCGGTGACACCATAGGCGGCGGCAAAGAATTCCTCAGCGCCGAGCAGCTGCTTGCCGTGATGTCCATAGATCTCGACAGCGGTTGCATAATCGAGACCTTCGCAGCGCCCTTCGCCATCAACCTTGCTGGGAATGCTGACGCCATCCGCAATGGTGGCTCCATACCGGCTGGTGCCGTTGATCAGGTGGTTCTGCGCGAGCAGGTAGATATCCGCCCAGAACCGGGCATTCACCAGCGCCATGCCACGAGGGTCTGGACAGGCGGGACGAAAGGCTGCATCCCAGCAAGAGTAGGGGTTGATCGCCGGCACTGTGTCGCCGCCAGCCCGGGCCGGAGCATTGCCAGCGGGCGCGTAATGAAAGCCACCGATGATGGTTTCGTCGGAGAGGATTTCGATACCGGCCGGAACCGCATTGGGCAGGCCGAGGTCGAGGCGAACGGCGTAGTCCTGACCTGCGACCAGTGAAATGGCTTCGATCGGCGCATCCTGATCGAAGGCATGGCAGACACCGGCGACGGTAATGACGGTGCCTGCCTTGATCGAAACTGCATCGCGGCCGGTGACGGTGAAGATCGATGATTTATTGTCGGGCCGCTCGATGGCGATAGCGGGAATCTTGGCGGTTGCTGCCATATTCATGGTGATGCTCCTGATTGAGAGGGAGGGGAAGGCCTGCGCTTTCGCGCAGGCTATGCAGGCGTCATGTGGTCGCTGCGGCCCCGCGCCGAGAAGTTCTCGCTCGAGTGCCCGGGCCAGCAACCGAGGACCGCGCAGCGGGAGCCGGAGTCGCCGCCGTAGAGCCACGAGCCGCCGAAGATGGACGCGCGGGGATTGTCGGGGTCGCTGTCATGGCCCCAGTCCCAGAGATTGCCGGTTGCCTGCATGATCCCGAAGCGGGATGTGCGGGCGGCATCAAGGCCGGTGGTTTCCGGATCGTCGTCCGCGGAAGTTTTCTCGGTGACGCCGAAGGCGGCGGCGCGGAACTCGTCATAGGACAGGAGCTGCTTGCCGTGATGAGCATAGATCTCGACAGCGGTGGCGTAGTCCAGGCGCGGATATTTGCCCTTGCCAAGCGCCCGCACCGGCAGGTCGCGACCGTCTGCGATGGTCACGGCATGGCGACTGGTGCCCTGTTCGGTGTGATCGACACCCAGCTTGTAGATGTCCACCCAGATCGGAGCGCCGTAGGGCGGGATAACCAGTGCCATCCCGCGCGGATCGGGGCAGGCAGGCCGGAAGCCGGCATCCCAGATGGAATACTGGTTGATAGCCGGGATATCGTCGCCGCCGGAGCGACCCTCAGCATTGCTTCCCGGAGCGAAATGGAAGCCGCCGAGGATGCCGGTAGTGTCGGCCGAGCAGGGGCGAAAGGCGACGGGGCGACCATCTTCCATGCGGATGTAGAAGTCCGAGCCGGGCACCAGTGCTTCGGCCGGGATCTCGACTTCGGTTTCCACTTCCGTGGTGCGCACAGGTCCGTCGCCCGAGGCGATAGCGACCTCGGCGCGAAGGAAAAGACGGTCGCGACCCTCGACGCGGAAGATTGGCGCGGAAAGATTAGGGCGGTCTGGGATAAGAATCGGTGCAGCAGATGCCGCCTGCGTTGCAGTCTGCATGGTCAGGTCTCCGGGTTGAAAGAGGGGGTAGAAATTTGATCGATGTTTCCGAGGATCGGTCGGAAGGTGTAGGCGGCAACCCACGGGTTTGAGCTCCATCCGTAGCCGCGCTCGGCGTTGAGGCTGTCCCAAAGACTGCGGAAGCTCTCGCGCGCGGTCGGGCAGCATTGCGTGTCGGGCATCTGATAGTCGCGCCAGCCGTCGCTATCTTGCTCGACGCCCTCCATAAGCGCATCCGCCTCGCTGATCTCCTGCAACCGCTGTACGCGGACATCGGTGACGATCAGGGTGATGCGGCTGGCCCAGCGGGGCATATGGATAGAGGGGATGCTGTAGGGCTCTCCGCCTCCCGGTCCTTCGGGATGCGGCCATGGCGCGTCAGGGTCGAGGCCGGGGAAATTTTTCGCCAACCATGGATAGATTTCGTTGCGCCCCGCTGTGAACCAGACGTGCTGGTCACAGGTGCCTTTATCGAAGCGTGTGGCTCGCTCACGAACCCACAAGCGGTCGTCGACGCGATAACGCGGTTCGCTGAATTGGTCCAACCCGGCGGTTTTCCGATCGAAGAAAATCGTCCGGCGGGGATGATGCCTCAAGGTCCGCCGTGTCTGAGACTTGCCGGTACCCGGCTGCTCGATCTCGCGGAGGATGGCTCGAACCATCGGAGCGCTGAAAAGAATGGGCAGGTCGCTCAAAACAAGCCTCCCGTATCGATTGGATTGGCACAGGCGGGGCAGGTGTGTGACCAGCGCTCGGCTTTCGATGCACCAGTCACGCGCGGTGGCTTGCCGAACAGGTCCGATGTGTCAGCGCCTGCAGCTGGCTTGACCGGGCGGATGATCCAGCCGGCGGTCTTGGCGTCGGAGATCATGACGCCCCAGTCCTCGTCAGCATAAGTGTTGGGATAGGATGCCGGGCAGGTGTCGCAGCAGACCTGATTGAGGTTGTTGTGGCGGGCGACGCTCATGACCGGAGAACTCCTTCGGCCTTGAGTATGGTGGATTTTGCCCTTGCCAGCCGCTCGGCCTGCCCTTTGCCCAGACCTGCCGAAAGCCGAACGGCCTCCAGCATGCGCACCATATCTTTTGCGGCAGCGAGAATTTCGGCGAGTACTTCCTTTTGCTCTGCTGGCCCGCCGGGTTTACGTGCTCGAGCTCGCCATTCTGCTCGGCAAGCCTCGCAGGCATGGCGGCCGGTATCAGGCATGGCCTCGCCGCAATTGTTGCAGGAAGCTGTGCGCTCAGACATTGTCGACCACCCAATCGTCTATCATGGCCATCAGCAGCCTATCGGCCGGGTCCTCGCGCGCTTCCAGCGTCAGCCGCAGCGCGTCGACCAAATATCCGGCCGTCTCAATGAGGTTTGCATTTGTAAGCCTGGCGCCAGTGGCATCCCTGCTGGTCTCGACAAGATCGGTGACTGCCGCACTTGCTGCGGATGCGGCCGCGAGCAGGGCGGATCGATTTTCGTGCCAGTTTGCTTTCATTGATCGACCCTCTGTAGTGGTGGGAAACCGGCGATGCTGCGGGCCTGATCGAGTGCATCGGGCACGGCGCCGACAATCGCAGCGCGCAGCATGGTGTGTGTGGCGTCATCTGCTCGGGACAAGCAAAGCGCAACGCCACAGACGCCGACGAGCATGCCTGCAAGGATTGCACCGAATTCGTCGTCACCGGCTTCGCGCAACAGGCGGCATGCCGGGGATTCCCAGATGCGGATGCCGGCTGCCGTGGTTTCGAATTTGGCAAGCTCTGCCAGGGCGTCGAATGGGTTTTCGGGGTTAAAAGGCTTGCGCTCCATCACCGTATCCCCAACCAAATCAGCATGCATCCGCCGCCGGCGATCAGGCAGAGCAGCGCGAGCAGGATGATTTGCTCACAGGTGAGGGGAGCGCGGGGAGCGCGCTTGCCAGTCGGCACGTAATCGCGCGGCGGCTGGCGGTGCGTGAGAGGCGGGGTTTCCCAGTCGTCTCTCATACCAGCACCGGGAGCCAGAGGCAGGCGGCGGCGAAAAATGCCGCCATGGCCAGACCGGAGACGATATCCTGAAGCGGGTCCATCAGCTTTGCTCCATGTTGAGGGGGGGGGCATAGAGCGACCCTCCCGATACGGGTTGAACGCACAGCATTGCCTGCACTCATCGATTGCAAAGGGTGATCAATAATAGGATGCTGAAGTGCGGGGCGAGGCCGAACGCCGCAAACGCTCGGCCTCGCATAACCCCTCGAACGATTTGGCAACCGAGGAGCTATCTGAATGGCGAAGAAGGCAGGGGCGCGCATCACTCGGCCCCTTTTGGCGTCTTACGTCGCCTCGCTTTCGTCGGAGGGGCTGCCTCGGGTGAGGCTGGACTACGTGACCGGCGACGCCGATGTGTTTCTCGGCCCTCATCAGCAGCTGTGGCTGACGCTAAATCCAGCTCAGGCGATTGAGCTTGCGCAGGATCTTGCGCGCCTTGCGGACGAGTCTCGTCAGGCGATTGCGAAGCGCTCTGCTTCAGCGAAGCGGCAATCTCGTGACTGATTGAATGCAGGTGCGCCTTTGCATCTGGCGCGATTTCACCGGCTCTGAGCGCAAGGTTAGCGCGATACTGCGCCATCCAGCCATATAGCCGGTCGTATTGCACGGCATCGGCCATTTCGTTGAGAACCAAAATCAGCTCTTCATCAGGGCCGAGATTGATCTCCAGTTCCTGCTCGCATATTTCGCGGGCCAATTGATTATCGAGCGTGTATCCGCCGCCGTCCGCTCTCCGTTTCCAATGGGTCGGAAACCCTGCTACGCGCACCCTGATCGTCACGACGAGCATGTCGTCGATGTTCAGTTGCTGATCGGACTGGGTCGGCATGGGTGAAACTCCATCGCGGGGTTGCGATGGATTTAGCGTGCGTTATGCACGAAATTAAGTCAAGTAAAAAGTGCAAAACGCACTCTTGTTGCGCTAGGCCTATATGGCTGCATAAAAAAAGCCGCCCGAAGGCGGCTCACAGCGCATGGTTGATAAGTTATACGCCTGCGAGTCCGAAGCGGATTATCGCGAAACTTGCGCCCATCACAGCGAGTATCATGCCGAGAAGCTGCCATGATGTAGGCATGGCATTCATGCGCCCTTTCATCTCGGAAACATCCTTGATCAGCGCGTCGAGCTTCTGCTCAAATCGATCAAAGCGCTTCTCCAGCGCCGCAACTCTCGCATCCATACCATCACCTCCGGGAGGCTGCCTGCCTCCTTTGTCCTGATGAATATAGGAGATGCTTGCGGAACTGTCGAATGTCTTGCCCAGATTTGTCTCACTCATTTCGTTTCACTCTTCTGCACAAGTGTCTGAAGATAGGCGGCATTGTGAAGTCGAACAAATCCGCAATTCCCGCATGTGAGCATAACGACGGGGACGCCGCCGGGTCGGTTTGCAGTTCCAATCGCGCCGATCGCGGGGGTCGCATGCTCGCCTTCCGTAAAAACCTCAATACGCCAGTCTCGCTCTTCACATATGGGGCACGGCCTGTCTTTTGTCTTCTGCTGCACCATCATGGCCGCAAATATTGCGCTGTCGCGATCCGTCACGCTCATTCTGAAAGCCCCGTCTGTTGCGCCTGAACCTCGTGCACATACGTTTCGGGGTTCCGTTGCACATAGCGACGGCCTGCCCTGCGCGTTTTAATGTCCGTTACGATGGCGAAGGCATTGATTTCCACGTCGCGCATTGTTGGTGCATTGGCGCTTTCCAGATTGAAAAGCCCCTTGCGACTGCCTGGCTGGGGGAACTTGACCAGCACGCGTTCGTCCGCCAGCCAGCAGACGCACAATTCCCCGATATGATGTTCTGCCGGCGGCTCCTTCTCTTCATAGAACAGCAGCCAGCCGTCATTCGCGATGCCGTACATGGAATCCCCCTGAACCTCCAAGGCCTCGACCGTGAGGGCGGAATCCACCGGAGCCTCTATCTCGCCGAAATTGCCATCCCCCGTATAAAACTGAACCGTACCTTCCGGCCCAGCGCCGGCCTTGCCAACAATCGGAGCCATGCGCGGCCCATCAGCCATTGAGCCGTCTCCGGTAAGAAGCCAGCCTTCGCTGACGCGGAACGCTTTTGCGTATTTGGCTGCTGCACGAACCAATCCTCGCGTACCATTCTCGTGCTGGATATAAGTGTCGTAGCTCCACCCAAAGAATTTTGTGGCATCCACAGCAGTCTTGAACCCTCGGGCCTCGCGGGCCTTCTGAAGTCGAATTGCGGCATCTGGGCGGTCATCGTATGTCATAGTGTGCAAAAAGCACGATACTGCCGTGCGTTTCGACTTGACAAAAGACTGTGCGTAACGCACGGTTTTGATCATGTGCGATGATCCGATCGATATAAGGGCATTACGTGACAAGCTGGGATGGAGCCAAGATCAGCTTGGCAATCACTTTGGCGTGGACCGCTCCACTATTTCGCGATGGGAGAGGGACCCTCCACGCAGAGGCCCGGTTCTCGTCCTTCTCCGCCAACTCCAATCATCCGCACCACAGGAGGCCGCAGAATGAGCCTCAACCCACTTTCCCAGAATGGAGGACCACATGTTCAAGCGACTTCGGGCGCGGGTACTCGACCGGTTGGCGGATGCTCTTTCGCATCGCATCGCGGAGCGTATCGAAAAAGAAATCGGTGCGCGACTGCGGGAGCGCGCGCTGAGGCAGATCGAGGCGGACAGCGTGAGGACGAAGAAAGACGTGACCAAGGAACGCTCGGCGACTGTGCGGAGCGTGTTCCCGGTGCAGGCTTATCCGTCGACCCGCAGATATCCGCAGTAGGACTACCAGCCTTTTTTCGGGAAAAGCTGCTCTTCGCTCGGGATTGGTGCGGGCTGAATGGTTCGTACGATCGCGCCGTCTTCAAGTTCGGTTCTCTTTTCGTCAAGCGCATCGTGAATCGATTTGCAGGTTTTCCAGTAACTGTCTGCATAGTCTCGGCGGAGATCGTTCGGTCTGGATTTTGCGTCGGCATCAACTTGCTGACGCCACCACTCTGCATGCTGCGCGATATGGTAGGTAGCTCGCTCAGGCATCTCAGACGCAATGGCGATGATGATACCGTGCAGAGCGTCAATCTCTCCGCAAAGCTGCGCGACGCTGCGTTCGTAAATTTCCTTTTCCGCCATAACGATTCCCTTTTGTTGTCTGGACAACACGAAAGGAACATCGCGGATGGCGGAACGCAAGCGAGGTGGCTCAAAGGCCGCTTCGCTTGCGGCTTTTTGGAGGCCGAAGAATGAGGCGATCTTCCTTCGATAGCGCTATTGCAAGACATGGCCTTTCCGCTGTGCGCCAGATGAGCGCTGCCGGAATGCCTGTTCTTCCCGAGAATCCCGTTCGCCGCTGTGTATCGCGTGAGGCGAACGTTTCCGCGCCGGGCGAGGGGGTTGCCTCCCGCCTCTCGCTCGGCGCGGCCCCAGTTTCGGCCAGCGATGGCCGTCCGGAGGGCAGTAAGCAGTTGCAGGTGCTTCGCGAGCCCGTAAACGCGGCTGAACCTGACGCGGCCACGTGCGAGAACAGTGGATATCCGAAGCGGCGACCGGAGAAAGAAAGAATGGCCGCAAACAATTCCCCATCGGCCCCGACCCCGGCCGAGACCGCGCCGGCAAATCCCCACCACCTTCCCGAGCCTGCCGGCGCGGTCAACCTTTCCGACGCCACGCTGTTCATCCTGCGCCTGGTCGCCGCCCATGAGGGCAGGCCGGAGCGGGATATCGTGGCCGAGCTCGTTGCCGCGGCCGGTGAGGCCATCGGCCTTTCGCCGCTGCTGACACATGCCGCCGGCGAGATTGGCGACCTTTCCGGCCTGCCGGACTATGCGCGCCGGGCCGCAAACCGTTTCAGGGGTGGTGTGCCGTGAGAGCATGTGCCTGCGGGCCTCCGTGATGTGACGCCCGCACACTGAACAATCTGGACCTTTCCCGCCACGGGAAACGACGCCGGGATTTCCCGGCGCGGGAAACTTTTTGCGTTTTCGAGGAGCGCTGAACATGGTGCCCAATGCCAATTTCCGACACTATCGGCTCAAGGCTGCAATCCGCGATCTGATCGCCGCGACCGGGGGCGTGGAGCGCGCTGCCGATATCCTCACCATGGGCAAGTCCACCATTGGTCGCTGGCAGGACGCCGACGCCAAGGATTTCCCGACCGTCGCCGCCGTGGCGATGCTGGAAGCCGAATGCGGCCGCGCCGATGTAACCCGCGTGATGGCCGAATTCGCCGGCCTCAAGATTGAGGGCGTGGCCACGCCCGGCGCCGGAAATGCCGACATTATGAGCAGCCATGCCGAGGCGGTAACGCAAGCGGCGGCACTGATGGCCGAGGGCGCGATGGCGTTTTCCGACAATCGGGTGACTCCGGCGGAAGCCACAAGCATGGACCATGCTGCGCACAGGCTGGAGGAGGCGCTCGGCAACTACCGGCAAGAACTGGCGCGGATACGCGGCGTGGGCGGTGTCGTTCTTGGTGGGGCCGACTGATGCGCTCCATCGACGACATGATCAGCGGGCGCAACGCGCCCATCGCGCCGGGTGGCGACCCGAACGGCTTCGTGCTCGCCGATCTCGATCGCGCCGAATGCCGTTTTCCGGTTGGCGCTGGCGGCGGCGTCCGGTTCTGCGGCGCGACCGTCGAGCGCTGGGCTCCGGGCTTTCAACATGGCTGCTACTGCGCGCACCACCGATCTTATCTGCGCGGCCAACCCAGCGTGCAAGATGAGGAACTGGTGTGATGACCGACGAATTCAACCCCATGGAAGTTCGCGGGGCAGGGCGCAAGCGCCCCGGCAAGGACTTGCGCCCGGAAGCCGCGCAAGGGCGGGACGGCGAAGCCAGCGGGCCGCAGGCCGTGGCGGCTGGCCAGCTGCGCGCCTTCATCGAACGAGTGGAGCGGATCGAAGAGGAGATTTCCGCCTGTCAGGATGATCGCAAGGAAATCTATGCGGAGGCGAAGGCCGGGGGTTTCGACACCAAAGCCATCCGCACCATCGTCCGCCTGCGCAAGAAGGATCAGGCTGAGCGGCAGGAGGAAGAGGCGATCCTCGATCTCTACAAGTCTGCGCTGGGGATGGTGTGATGACTGATCCGTCTGCCATCCGTGCCATGAAAGAGTTCCGTGCCGAGTTGGTAAAAATCATGCCCGGCTACTCTTGGACCGTGCACAAGGCATCATCTCCGGGCCTCCTGAGGGCCACAGGTATTCAAAGCAGCGGCTTCAACCGTCTGTCAACGCTTCGCGTGATCCGCACCGCGGTCAACGACAAGCCTCGCTATGAGGTGAAATCGGCGGGTTTCGGCACACGCGCGCCGTTTCTCTTCATCAATGTAGACGGGACACTAGCAAGGGCTCTTCGCGGTCTACAGGAGCACTACGAGCGAAAGGCCGCTAGATATGCATTGCACGCACGCGCGCTGAAGAACGGGCGCCAGCCGGCGGCTGCTGAATGAACGCGCCTGCCGCCATAGCCGATGTATCCGGCCTCGATGTCGTGGTCGAGCGCGCGCGATCGCTCCTCGACGATGGCGACGTGATGGCGGCGCGGATGCTCGCCGCCGGGGCATATGAGCAAGCCAAGGCTGCGGCAAGCTACGCACAACGTTTCGGTGCGGCCGAACGGCTGGTCGGCAAGGCGCGGCGGTTGCAGGCTGACGCCCTGATGATTGAGGCGCAGGCGAAGGTGCGCCTTGCCGATGAATATGACGCTGCGCAGGCTGCCGGAGAGGTGGCTTCGCGCGGCAGGCCGAAAAATGTTCCAGACGGGAACATTATTACAGCGGCCGACTCCGGACTTTCCCGAAAGGAAATCCACGAAGCCCGCAAGCTGCGCGATGCCGAGCGGGAGGCTCCGGGCATTGTCGAGCGCGCCATACAGGCAAGGCTTGAGGCCGGACTGGAGCCGAGCCGCGCCAACCTGCGCGCCAACATCGGTACCAAGACAGCGACTCGCGAAGAGCGCGGCCGCAATCTCTATGAAACGCCGGTCGAGGCGATGCGCACACTGTTGGCGCTGGAGCGCTTTTCTCTGCGCGTGCTGGAGCCGGCCTGCGGCAAGGGGGCCATTATGCGCCCGCTGGAAGATGCCGGCTATGAGGTCTCGATCTCCGACCTGATCGACTACGGCACTGCGACCCGGCACGGCGAGTGCCAGCAGGTGGCGGATTTCCTCCAGACCACGCAACCGGCCGGCATGGATATCGTCACCAATCCGCCCTATGGCGACGTGCTCAACGCCTTCGTTGCTCACGCCCTGCGCGTTCATCGGCCCCGCAAGATGGCGCTACTGCTCAATCTCAATTTTCTGTGCGGTTTCGAGGATCCAGACCGCTGCTTTGCGATGGACGAAAACCCGCCCGCGCGCGTGCATGTGTTCTCCCGGCGGTTGCCGATGATGCACCGCGACGGCTGGGAGGGCCCGCAGGCCTCCAGCAGCATGAACACGGCGTGGTTCGTATGGGAGTTGGATCGCCGCGGTCGTTATTCGGATTCGACGACAATCCATCGTGTGGATTGGAAAGAGTTCGAGGTTCGTGAGCCGCTGCCGCCTCTGGTGCGTCCGGACGGGCCTGCCGCCCAAGACGATCTCATCGACAAGCTGATCGAGGCCGAAGCGGCGCGTGTCGCCTCTGGCCGCATGGCTAAATCTTCTCATCAACCAGTGGAGGCATCCCCATGAAAATGCAGACAACTGCCGGCCAGCTTACGGCCGGACTTCGCCAGTTTCGCGGCATCATCCAGAAGCGTAACACCATTCCCGTACTGGGCATGGTGCGTTTCAGGGGGGGGGCGCCTGACGGGGACGGATCTCGACAGGGAGCTTTCTGTTGCCCTGCCGACGATTGGCTCCATGGAGGGTGAGGCCGTGGTCGATTACTTCGGCCTCAGCGCACTCGCCGGCTGCATCGATCGCGACGAAGATCTGACGCTGACCGAGGCCGAGCATTTGGCGACGGTTGCCTTCAACGGTTCGGAATATCGCATGGCGTCATGTGCCGTGGGCGACTTTCCCGATTTCCGGGAAACGGAGTGGGTTCGCACCGCATCGGACAATCTGGGCCTGATAGCCGCCATGCGGCGTGTTCGCTTCTCAATCTCGACCGAAGAAACCCGCTATTACCTGAATGGTGTCGCGCTCCTGAGTGGCCCGGATGGCGCTGTCGTTGTGGCGACAAACGGTCATCGACTCGCGATCATGCCTCTGGATGTGATGCCCGAAGGCGCTCCGGGCAGCATCATCCCGAGCGATACGGTCCATTGGCTCTGCACCAATAAGCGCGAGCCCGAAGCGGTCATGTTCGACGGCGCCGAGGCAAAGACGGCAGCCAATGCCCGTTTCGAGTTTTCCGGCGGCGTGACGCTGTCGACAAAGCTGATCGACGGTACCTATCCTGATATTTTCCGGGTTATTCCGCGCGATCCTCAGCCGATGCTCACGATCGAGCGAGGGCGGCTTCTGCGTGTGCTGATGCGCATGCGGGAGTTTGTGTCCGGGGTCGGTCGGGCCGTGAAGCTGACTTGTGATGGCGAGTCGCTGACCCTGCATCTGGTCTGCGCCTTCGATGAGCGCTCGGCCACCGAAAAGCTTCCTGTTGAGCAGGACAAGGCCAAGCCCTTCGAGGCCGGTTTCAACATCGACTATCTGATTTCGGTACTGTCCGAGCTGCACGGCGAGGATGTGACCTTCGCGCCGGATCGCGGAGACGCCAAAATCTCGCCCTGTCTGATCACCTCGACGGATGACCCGCTGCGTATCGTCCAGATGCCGATGCGGGTTTAGGGGAGGATCGGTTGTCCGCCACGCTTCCCATCATCCAGCAGCTGATCGACGCGGACGGCGACCGTGCGCGCGCGGCTTTGCTTCTGCGCATGCCTGACAGCGTCGTGATGCGCCATGCCGATGATGTTGGCGATGTGTGCCGGCAAACCCGCTTTGACGTGGGGCTCCAGTATGTCGAGTGCCGGCTCGCGCTGATGCTGGCCACGCGTGGTGCTGACGGCCTCCTGCCTGCGGCGGCTGTCGCTGCTTTCGAGGATTTCAGGGTGGCGCTGTTCGGCTTTGCCAATGGGGGTGGGCGATGACGGCGCATTCGTTCGATCCCGATCCTATCGCCCGTGCGCTCGTGCCTGCGGTGCGTGATCTGCTGCTCGACGAGGTGCGCAGACACGTCGCCAGTGAGCATAAAGCGCAGGCCAGTGCGGTTGAGGCCGACATCATGCGGGCCTGCTGTGCGGTTGCGCGCGCCTCCGACAAGCTGGCGCAGGCTCGGTTTTCCGGCAGCCCGGAAGCCTATGCCCGTCGCGATCTCGTCAAAGCAGCAACGGCGCTCGGCAACACACTACGCAAACACGGCCGCATGCCGAAGGGGGAGTGATGCAAAAGCTGATCATCGACAGTTTCGCCGGTGGCGGTGGAGCCTCTACGGGCATCGAGATGGCGCTGGGTCGCTCGCCCGACTATGCCATCAACCATTCCGCGGATGCGCTGGCCATGCATGAGGTCAACCATCCGGACACGGTGCATTTTGATTCCAATATCTGGGATGTCGCGCCGCTGGAAGTCACTCGCGGCCGTCCAGTCGGCCTTTTCTGGGCCTCGCCGGACTGCAAGCATTTTTCCAAGGCCAAGGGCGGCAAGCCCATGGATCGCAACATCCGCGATCTTGCCTGGGTGGTGGTGCGATGGGCCGAAGAGGCAAAGCCCGATGTCATCATCCTCGAAAACGTCGAGGAGTTCGTCACATGGGGGCCGCTCTACGAGGACGGCAAGCCGATCGTGGAGCTGCGCGGCCAGACGTTTGAAGAGTGGACGCGACGGCTGAAAAAGGCTGGATACAAAGTGCAGTGGCGCGAGCTGCGCGCCTGCGACTATGGCGCGCCGACGATCCGCAAGCGCTTTTTTATGATCGCGCGGCGTGACGGCTTGCCGATCGTGTGGCCGAAGCGGACGCATGGCGACCCGAAGAAAGCAGCCGATGCGAAGCTGATCGCGGCCGGCAGGCTGGAGCCATATCGCACCGCAGCGGAGATCATCGACTGGTCGCTGCCGTGCCCCTCGATCTTCGAGACGGCCGCCGAGATCATGGAGAAATTCGGGGTGCGGGCGGTGCGTCCGCTGGCGGATGCCACGATGCGCAGGATCGCGCGTGGTGTGGTGCGCTATGTGCTGGAGACGGAAAAGCCATACATCGTGCAGTTCGGGCAGCGCTATGAAAATGGCGACGGCACCCAGACGACTCCATTCGCTGTCTCGCCGGTTATCACCGCCGCGCAGCATGGCGGCTCGGCGCGGCCCGCAGATAGTCCGATCCATACCATCACGGCTAGCCGTAAGGACCAGAACGCGATCATCGTTCCTTCCTTCGTTGGCTGTGGCGGAAGGGCGGGCCAGAGCGCGCCGCGTGGCGGCGGTGAGCCGACCGGGACTATGACGGGGAAGGCGGATGGATGTGTTGTCACCGCGCATCTGGTCGAGACGGCGCACGGCGAGGTTTCGCCCGGAGGCGTCAAGCGATGGGGGGCCGGCATCAAGCCGATTGATGTACCAACCGGCACCGGAACGATTTCCGGCAATCATGCCGTCGCAGCGATGACGCTGGTGCAGACTGGTTTCGGCGAGAGGGAAGGCCAAGCGCCCCGCACGCTCGACATCGCAAAGCCGCTCGGAGCGCAGATGGCGGGCGGTGCGAAGCACGCTGTCGCCGCCGTCCACCTGTCCCGCTTCACCCAGAACGGTGTCGGCAGCGGGGCAGACGAACCCGTCGATACCGTCATGGCCGGGGCGCCGAAGTTCGGCGTCGTCGCCGCCTTCATGGCGCAGCACAACAATGACAGCCGGCGCATCGGTGGGGTCAATCCAGGCCGTCCTGCCGGCGAACCGCTCGCGACGCTGACGCAGGCCGGGGCGCAGCAAGCCGTGGTCGCTGCGCATATGATGCGCCAGTTCGGTACATCTGTCGGCCATGCGCTCGACGAGCCGACACACACCGACACGGCGACGGTGAACAAGTCGGCGCTGATCGCGCCGTTTCTCGCCACCTATTACGGGACCGGCATCGGGCAGGAAGCCGACGGGCCGCTGCGCACCGACACGACGAAAGACCGGTTCGGTCTCGTAACGGTGGAGATCAACGGGCAGACCTACGCCATCGCTGACATCGGCATGCGCATGCTGACGCCGCGCGAGCGATTCCGGGCGCAGGGCTTTCCGGACAGCTACATCATCGATCGGCGCCCGGACGGATCTCCGCTTTCGGCAACCGTGCAGGGCTCATGCTGCGGCAACAGTGTGTGTCCGCCTGTCGCGGCCGCACTGGTCGCAGCAAATTGCGGGCATCTGGCCGCGCGGCGGGAGGCGGCGGAATGACGGCGCTGCCCGAACCCGTCCGCCTTGCCCTTGTGCGCCGCCGTCTCGCCTCGATCTCTCCTGGCGTATGGATGCGCTCGCATGATGCCAATGGCTGCTTTGTCCAGGCACAGGATCCTACGGGTGGATATTCCACCGTGCTGCGCTTTGACGAGCGCGCCAGTCCCGATGAGATCGACCTTGTTGTCGACCTGCCGGACACGCTGGCCTTCCTGCTGGGGTTGATCGACCGTGCCATCGAGGCGCACCGCAAAGCCCGCGGGACAGGGCAAACGGCACCGCCACAGGAGCGGCGACAGCGCGAGCCGAAGGACTATGCGGCCGAGTGCGCCATCAAATGCGCCGAACCCGCGTTCCGGGTCTTCCTCGAAGAAAACCACGGGCTTGAGCGCCCGCTGACAGATGACCGCGTGGCCCAGCGGGTGCGCGGCCTGCTCGGTGTGCGCTCGCGCCGAGAACTCAACGACAGTGACCGCGCCGGCGCCGCATGGCGGCAGCTGCGCGGCGAATACGATGCATGGCGGAGGACCGGACGATGAAGGGGATTTCGATATGAGTGTGGTCCGACAGCGATTTTCGATCATTCCGGCCATGGCCGTAACGGATGCGCGGCTGGAGCCGCGTGATTTGCAGGTGCTGTGCCTGCTCGGGCGGCATACCGACGATCTGGGCTGGTGCTGCCGCTCTCAGGTCAAGATGGCGCGCGAGCTCAATTGCGGGCGCGCCACCGTGCAGCGCTCGCTGGGGAGGCTCGCAGATGCCGGATATGTCGAGTATCGCACCAACACCCGCACCTCTGGCGCGGATGCTGCCCATGATTACCGCGTCGTCATCGATCCTCCGTCCGCAAGCGCCTCCGAAAATACGGTGCAGGGGGTGCCCACTGGTGGGCAGGGGTGCCCATCCATAGACGGGCACAGGGTGCCCACCCATGAGCGGGCACCAATGTTAACGACCCCTGTTAAACGAGAGGAGAGAGACGCGCGCGAAAGTGAGGAGGAGGAAGATCATGCCGACGACAGCCCACGAGTGCTGGAACGGCGGGTGAAGCGGCTGGCCGACCATCTGCGGTGGCCCGGTTGGGCGAAATCGTCGACGGCATGGACTGTTGCCCAGTTTGCGGCGTTGAGTGCTGACGAAAGGGCGCTGGCCGAGGAGCGGGGAGCAATCTACCTGTCGCATTGCGGCAAGAAAGCGCTGTCGCTCGGGGTGTATTTCCGGGAGCGAAAGTTTCTCGATCTACCGGAAACAGTGCTGAAGGCAGCTGTAGAGGCCGATCTGCGCAAGGTCGCAGCGCCGTTCGGGAAGCTCTGGAATGCACTGCGGTTTGCCGAATTATTTGCGCCGCATGCTCCGCTGCCGAAGCCTTCGGCGTTCATCGAAAAGATGCTGGCCGAGGGCGGCGAGGCGGCTGAGAGGATGCGCAGGGAGCGCATCGCTGCGCATGGTTGGCCACGCGTCAACGACATGCATCGTGCAGCGGAAAGCCGGCGCGGATGGACCGTGAATGCCTCGGATCTCTGGCTGGGTGCTGCCGCATCTGATTTCGAGCAGGTGAAAGCCGGCAGTGAATTGTGGGTGGCGTGGCGCCAGTACCATGAACAGCGTGGCTGGCCATGGCTGCCAGATGGCCCTGAGTGGGTGTGGTTCCCGGCCGGTGGCCCCGGGCAGCTTGGCGAATTCGAGGCGATGATCAACAGGCAGAAGGCTGAGGCAGCGGAATGATGGCGATCGACGTGAAGCGGCTGAATGAATCGGAAACCATCGACCTGACGCGCTGTTACGCCGAATCAGATCGCCAAATGCAGGTCTCCCGTCGCCAGCAGGTGCTCTTGGCGGCAGCGGGTGCGGATGGTCCCAAGCAATGGGCGATCATCAAGGTTGCTCCCAGACGCGAAAATGATGTGGATAAATCATTGTCGGTCGCTCTGGTCGAGCATTGGCTTCCGCTTCGAAAAGGTGAGAAAAACGAAGTCGGCAGGCGCACTGGTGCGGCAGGAGCGCAGGTGTGGGAGCTTGCCTGGCCCGGATATATGTTCGTTCGGGTGGTGAACACGCCTGCCTCGTGGGCAGGTTTGGCGACGGTCAAGCATGTGCGTTCAGTGCTTGGTTGCAGTGAACGTCCGATGTTCATCTCGGACAATAAGATACTGAGAATTAAAGCAGAATTAGCGACACTCAAGGACGCATCAAAGAACTCGGGCGCTCTGATCGGGGAAGGTCAGAAGGTGCGTGTAGAGGCAAGCCCCTTTGCGTCGTTCCCCGCCACTGTCACCAAGATCGGAGAGGGATCGCACGAAGGCAGGGCATGGGTGGAGGTCATGGTGTTCGGCCGTGCCGTTCCAATCGAACTCGATCTTGCACAACTGGCAAAGTCGTAGTAGCCGATTCACTGCATTGAATGCTGACAGCGCACATTCCAGGTGAACGGTGCCATCGGCGGACCGCCCTGCCAGAGCGATAAGCTCACCGATTCAGGGCCAGTGCGTAAGCTATGCCCAGATGTGAGAAATATGAGTAGGCTCAAGAGCCTCAACGGTGCATTGGCGCCACGCATCGGTTATGCGCCTGACAGTGAGCGGGCGCGATCCCGACAGCGTGATGCAGCCCAGCCATGGCGCCAGTGGTACAAGACGGCGCGATGGCAAAAACTTCGCTGGTCGGTTCTGGTCCGTGACCTCTTTGCCTGTCAGCGTTGCGGCCGGATAGAGGCTGACACCTCGCAATTGGTAGCAGACCATAAGCGCGCTCATCGTGGCGATGAGCGTTTGTTCTGGGATGACCAGAACCTTCAGTGTCTTTGCAAGACCTGTCACGACCGCGACAAGCAAAGCGAAGAGCGGTCCAGCATGATGATGCGCGGCATCTGGGATTGATCGCCTGACCCATCGTCCTCCGACAGGGGGGGTGGGTCGAAAGTCTGAACCGCCCTTTCGCCCAGACCCGCGTCCCCCACACCTACGGATTTTTTTCTGATGACAGAGAATTTTGACCTGTTTGGCCGACCTGTTCGGGAAGGGTTCGGGCGGCGGGGGCGGCCCCCATTCGAGCCAACTGAAAAAGATCGTAATAGAGTCAAACTCTTACTGGCACTTGGCTGGTCGATTGACCGGATCGGAAATTCGCTCGGCGTCTCGGGTAAGACCGTGCAGAGGTATTTTAGTCCCGAGCTCAAATCACGGGATGCCATGCGCGATCAGCTCGATGCACGGCGGGTTGAGATTGCCATGGAGCAGGCAAACGCCGGCAATATCACGGCTCTGCGTGAACTCGGATCCTTGATCGAGCGCAATGACCGGATGGAGGTCGAGCGGACCATGGCGGACAAGCCCAAAGCAGACGCTGTCGCAGCCGGCAAGCCGGGCAAGAAGGTCATCGATGAGATGCGTGCGGCCGAGGCCGACGCCGACCTGATGGCCGAGCTTGAGCGTGAGGCAGCTCAGAATGCAACGCATTGAGCCGCTGCCCAGGTTTGCCTGCCCGGACTGGTGGGATAAGATCAAGGCAGGACAGACGCCGATGGCTGATGTGCCGGTCAATGCCGAAAAGGCGGCAAAGGCCCTGGCATTCTTCAATCGCTTGCGGCTTCCGGACGTGCCGGGCATGCCTGCAATGGCCGAGGCATGCGGTGAATGGTTCCGCGAAATCCTTGTCGCTTTTCTTGCGAGCGAAGATCCTGAAACGAAACAGCGGCTAGTGTGGGAGCTGCTGTGCATGGTCCCGAAGAAGAATTCGAAAACCACATACGTAGCGGCCCTTGGCCTGACGGCGCTGTTTCTCGAAGAGGCTCCGAACCGGCAGATGCTGATTGTGGCTCCCAGTCAGAATATTTCGCAGCGCTGTTTCGAACAAGCCAGCGGAATGATCCGGATCGACCAGCAGCTCGACAAGATTTTCAAGATCACGGACAACATCAAGTCAATCGTCCGGCGAAAAACGGGCACCGCCCTCGACGTTAAGACCTTCGATACATCGATCGTCACCGGCGAAATCCCGATCCTGACTATCATCGATGAACTGCATGAGCTGGGCAAGAAGTCCAAGGCTGCCGCTGTGATGCAGCAGATCCGCGGCGGCGGCATCACGATGGTGCCTGGCCAGGTGTTGATGATCACCACCCAGTCGGATGAGGCCCCGGCAGGGATATGGAAAACGGAATTGGAGAAGGCGCGCCGGATCCGGGATGGCATTGGTGGATCTACGCCGATACTTCTGCCGGTGCTGTATGAATTTCCAGCTAAGCTCCAGCGCGATCAGGGATATTGGCGCGACAAGCGGAACTGGGGGCTGTTGCTCCCGAATATCAACCGGTCAATCGATCCTGCGCGGTTGATTGCGGATTACGAAAACAACGGCACCGCGACAGCGCAGGCTGAGCAGATCTGGGTTTCTCAGCATCTCAACATCGAGATCGGCACCGGCCTTGGTGATGAAGGGTGGGGTGCAGCTGAATATTGGGATCTACGCGCGGATGCATCGCTGACACTTGAGGCGTTGATCGAGCGCAGTGAGGTCGCTGTTCTGGGGGCAGACGGCGGCGGCCTCGATGACCTGTTCGGGGTTTGTGTCATTGGGCGAGAAAAGACTACGCGGCGGTGGTTGGTGTGGTGCCATGCCTTCGCGCATCCAAAAGTGCTGGAGCGACGTAAAGAGATCGCCGCGCAGCTGATCGATTTCGAAGGCGAGGGGTCGCTGACTTTCTGCGAGGTCAGCGAATACGTTACCCGCATTGCTGCCATAGCGGCTCGCTTGAGAGACGCCGGCCTTTTTCCAGAAAAGAATGCAGTCGGATTTGACCCAAACAATATCGCTGCCTTCATCGACGCACTGGCACTGCAAGGGATTGATGGCGCGATGCTGCATCGTCTTCGTCAAGGCGCAGCTCTTTCACCTGCGCTCTGGGGGATCGAGCACAAGCTGTCCGACAACACTTTGACCCATGATGGGTCGGGCCTGATGTCCTGGTCGATCGGCAATGTGAAGATCGAAGTGAAGGGTAACGGCAATATGGCGACCAAGGAAACGGCAGGGCGGGCTAAGATTGACCCTGTTATCGCAATGCTGTGCGCAGCAATCCTGATGAGCTGGAATCCGGAGGCGACAGGCAGCGGCATGGAAGATTATTTCAAGCATCTGGCGGCCGCTGAATGAAGCTGCTTCGCAATATGGCATTGAAGGCCGCCACGGCAGTTGTGCGCAATCTTTCGATTCGCGAGCCGGACGGCTGGTATCCGGATAGCATGCGTGGCGATGCCGGTGAGATCGTCACCAGTAACTCGGTGCTTGGATTGTCGGCAGTCTGGGCGTGCGTCAACCTGCTGTCGGGAACAATCGCCAGTCTGCCTTTGATGATCTATCGACGCAACAAAAACGGAGATCGCATCGAAGCTCGCGATCATCCCCTTTACCGCGTGCTCCATGACAGCCCCAACTACGATCAGACCTCGCTCGATTTCTGGGAGTATGCCTGCGCGGCGTTGGAGCTGTGGGGCAATGCATATGCGCGTGTGGATCGAGCCGCAGGCAAGGTCATCGGCTTGCATCCGATCAATCCAGGCATGATGTCGGTGCGGCGACTGCCTGCCGGCGACCTTGAATATCGCTGGTCACAGGATGGAAGATCCTTTGTTGAAAGGGACAAGTCCATTCTTCATATTCGTGGCTTCGGCGGGAATCCGCTCGGTGGCATGTCCACACTGCATTATGGTCGCAATACATTCAGTCTTGCGCATGCCATCGACAGAGCTGCCGGCGGGATGTTCAGGAACGGGTTGCGCCCATCTGTCCAGCTGGTGTTCGAAAAGTGGCTGACGCCGGAGCAGCGGGCATTGGCCGAGCAGGAGCTGGTTAAGAAGTATCTAGGCGCAGTGAATGCCGGCCGGCCATACATTTCTGAAGGTGGAGCGAAGATAGAGGCTATCTCGCTCAATCCGGAAGATGCTCAGATGCTGGAGTCTCGCGGGTTCTCTGTTGAGGAAATCTGCCGGTTCTTCGGGGTTCCGCCGTTCATGATTGGCCACACCGAGAAAACGACAAGCTGGGGGACTGGGCTTGAGCAGCAAACGCTTAGGTTTCAAATATTCACCTTACGGCGTCGGCTGAAGCGTATCGAGCAGGCTTGCGAAAAGCAGCTCCTGACTTCCGCTGATCGAGCCGGGGGCGTCACCATCGAGTTCAATCTAGAGGGTCTGCTGCGGGCCGACAGCGCCGGCAGGGCGCGCTTCTACCAGCAGATGACACAGATTGGCGCCATGACCATTAATGAGGTGCGGTCGTTGGAAAACCTGCCACCGGTTGAAGGTGGCGACGTGCCGCGCATTCAGATGCAAAACATGCCGATCACCGAAATCGACCGCGAAGCGATCCGCCAGATCATGGCCGAAGAACGGGAATAACCCATCATGAAAACCAAGGATTTCACCCTGCACGTCAAGGATGTGTCGGATGAAGGAACCTTCATTGGCTACGGCTCGATCTTCGGAAATGCCGACAGCTACGGCGAGATCGTCGAGCCGGGAGCGTTTCTGAAGAGCCTGTCGCGCCACGCGAAGGAAAAGAGCAAGCCGCTGATGCTGTGGCAGCACAACCCGAGTGAGCCCATCGGGGTTTGGGATGATCTGGCTGAGGATGGCAAAGGCCTGAAGGGAACCGGCCGCCTGGTGCTGGAAACGTCGCGGGGCCGGGAGGTCTATGCGCTCCTAAAGGCCGGGGCGGTGCGTGGCCTTTCTATCGGCTACCGGGAGGTCAAGGCGGAGCCGGACGGCAATCTCCGCCGTCTGAAAGAGCTCGACCTGATGGAAATCAGTGTCGTCTCGTTTCCTGCCAACCGCCGCGCCAGCGTTGCCGCTGTGAAATCTGAACGCATGGATGAGTTCGCCCGCCGCCTGCGCGATGGCCATCCCATGCCGATCAAGGAATTCGAGGACATCCTGCGCGAGGCAGGCGTCCCGAAAAGCATGGCCGTACAGATCGCCTCTGTCGGCTATGCGAAAGCCATTCGGAGCGAGTCCGAGGGTGATCAGGCGAATGATGCGGTCGCGCTGCTTAAGGCGTTGCGCGGCTAATCCTCCCCTTATTGTCCAGAAAGGACAGACTATGACGAAGCTCATGTCACCTGCTGCCGCTGGCGGCATTGCTGCCCTTCTATCCATGCCGTTCTCTCGTGGCATCTGCTTTGATGTCGTTGACCGGCCCGGTGGAGGTACCAAATCCGCCGCAGAGCTTGCGGCAGAGATCAAGGCTGACCACCAGAAGGCCGTCGATGCTGTGAAGGCAATCGCCGAGGATGCGCTGGGGAAGGCCAAGGCTGGCGAGGGTCTGACTAACTCGCTCAAGGAGCAGGCCGACGAAGCGCTGATCAAGATGAACGGCCTGACCGAACAGGTCGCCGAGATGGAGCAGAAGCTTGCACGCGCCGACCTCGGCGGTCGTGAGGGTGTCAAGTCCTTCGGCCAGCAGTTTGTCGAGTGCGATGAGCTGAAGGCTCTTTCCGCCTCTCCCCGTAGCGGGGCCAGCGCCAGCATGCCGATCAAGGCCGACATTACTACAGCCACCACTGGCGACGGTGGAGCGGGTGCCGGCATTGCGCCGAACCGTCTCGCTGGAGTGCTGGAACTGCCGCAGCGCCGCCTGACCATCCGCGACCTTCTGACGCCGGGCAACACCGATAGTCCGCTGATCCAGTACGTGCAGGAGACCGGTTTCAACAACGCGGCCGCCCCGGTGGCGGAAGGTGGACTCAAGCCGCAGTCTGACCTGAAGCTCGCCGACAAGGATGTGTCCACGAAGGTGATCGCGCACTGGTTCCGCGCCTCAAAGCAGATTCTGTCGGACTTTGCGCAGATCAGGTCGATGATCGACGGTCGCCTGCTTTACGGGCTGGCACTTGTCGAGGAGGCGCAGTTGCTCAACGGCGACGGCACCGGCGAGAACCTGCACGGCATCATCCCGCAGGCGACCGCCTATGCCGTCCCGACCGGATATACCGCGCCGACGCCGGTCACCGGTATCGACACGCTGCGCATTGCCCAGCTTCAGGCGGCACTCGCCGAATATCCGGCCACCGGTCATGTGCTCAACCCGATCGACTGGGCATCCTTCGAGACGCTGAAGGACGGCGAAGGCCGATACATCATCGGCAATCCGCAGGGCACGACCCAGCCGACCTTGTGGGGCCTGCCGGTCGTGTCCACCCAGGCAATCGTTGTCGGCAAGTTCCTCACTGGCGCATTCCGTCTCGGCGCGCAGATCTTCGACCAGTGGGCCAGTCGGATCGAGGTCGGCTTCCAGAACGATGACTTCACCCGGAACAAGGTAACGATTCTCGCGGAAGAGCGTCTGGCGCTCGCGGTCTACAGGCCCGAGGCGTTCATCTACGGCGACGTACAGCCGTCGGCTGGTCCGTAATCGCTCGCATTGTGCCGGGCGCCAACCGCCCGGCATCCACGCCATCAAGAATATGGAGATGATCATGAAATTCGATGTTCTGCGTCGTCATATCGGTGACAAACTCTACGAGGAAGGCGATCAGCGCGATGCTGATGAGCGCGATGTCGCGCATCTGGTTCGAAATGGTGTGCTGCGGCCGGCCATCGGCGAAGCCGCCTCGCTACGTGATGATGGCCCCACGGTGGCCGACTACGTCGCCGCCGGCTATCTAGCTGAGAACTATCCGCCGCAGGGCTACGCCTCGCGCAGCGCGCCCGAGGAAATCGCGGAGGCGGTTGCCGTCCAGGGAGCGGACGCCAAGGTGAGGCTGGAACAGGAGGTCGCAGCAGACGGGCAGATGGCTGAGCCCGCGCCGAAGAACAAGGCAGCACCGGCCGCGCCAAAGACCAAGGCGGTAGGCTGATATGCGCCGCCCCGTTCTGGTCAAGCCACCTGAAATCCTGCCGGTTTCGATTGACGAAGCGAAGCGCTACAGCATCGTTGAGGCTGACGAGGACGAGTCTGTTCTGGCGGCGATGCTGGAAGCAGCGACTGGTATGCTCGATGGCTGGAATGGGGTTCTGGGTCGTTGCCTGGTTGAGCAGGAGTGGCGACAGGAATTCGCCTGCGCGCAAAGCCGCATCCCTTTGGCGCTGTTGCCGGTAATAGATGTCATCTCCGTTACCGATTCTACTGGCGCGGTGGTTGATCCGGCGTCTTATTCTCTAATGACTGATGCTGGCGGGTATTCCGGTGTTGACTTTGCTGTCGGGGTAAGCGCTGGCGCGGTCAGTGTCGTCTACCGAGCAGGTTATCCGACAGAGCCGGAAGTACCTGCGCAAGGTGGGAATCCTGCTGTGCCAATGCGCTCTACTGTTCCGGCATCGATTAAGGCAGCCATCTGCATGCTGGCATCGCAGTGGTTTAACAATCGCGAAGCGACCGTGACCGGAGCAATCGCAACGGTATTGCCGCTTGCCGTTGATGCTTTGATCACACCCTACAAAGTACGGAGGCTTTGATTGTGGCTCGTGTCCGTTTTGTTTCTGATCATGATTACAAGCCGACTGCCATGTCCACAATCGCCTATAAGGCCGGCATGGAGCTGACGGTAAAACGGGAATGCGCCGAGGAGGCCATCGCAAAGGGCAAGGCCGTCGAGGTCGACCCGCCGCGCAAGACCGACAATTCGGAAATCGCGGAGGTCGATAATGGCAAGACCTGAGCCCAACGTCGAAATTCAGATCAGGAAAAACGGTCTTGCTCGCGTACTTGTCGACGGAAAACAGATGTCTGGCGTTCTCGTCGCGGAGCTCATCCAGCCTACGGTCGAGGTGCGAGGGCCCGATGACTGGATCCGTGTTGAGAAAACCGGGTATCCAGAATGGAACATTCGAATTTCATCTAAATTCGTAAACGTCATTTCCGCAAAGGATGAGGTCGATGGCGGGCGCGGGTGATCTTCGGCACCGCGTCGCATTCGACAAGCGCCAGCGCGTGAAGGACGGTGCGGGAAACTGGCAGTCGAGCTTCGTCGAGCAGTTTCAGCGCCGGGCTGCCTTTGTCTACGCCGGCGGCGGCGAGGCTGTCATGGCCGCGCGACTTGAAGGTCGTGGTGTCCTGAAGGTTCGTGTGCGTTCCTGCTCGCTCACCCGCACGATCACGCAGGACTGGCAGATGCGCGATGCGCGCCTCGGGACAGTCTATGCCATCAAGGAGGTCGATGCCGTGACGGATCGCCAGTGGGTTTATCTTGTCGTCGAGCGCGGGGTGGCATCGTGATGGCCAGCGCAGTGAAGATCATCGGCCTGGCCAAGCTCCAGCGCAAGCTCGACCGCATGCCCGACGCCGCCAAAGCGGAAATCCATAAAGCGCTTGAAGAGGCGGCCGACGAGATCGTGCGCATGGCGAAGGGTCTTGTTCCCATCCTGAGGACGCCCGATGATCGCCGCCGTGCCGGTGCGCTGCGCGACAGCATCGGCTGGACATGGGGCAAGGCTCCGAAAGGCGCGATGACGCTTGGCAAGGTCGCGGAAAGCGCGCTCGGTGGCGATCTCACCATCGCCATCTATGCCGGCACCCGCGACAAGAGCAGCGGTGTCGATGATGCGTTCTATGCGCGCTGGGTCGAGTTCGGCACCCAGAAAATGCAGGCGCAGCCCTATTTCTTTCCGAGCTACCGGGCGAACAAGAAGCCGGCCGCGCGCCGCATTCGTGCCGGCATCCGCAGGGCCGCGAAAACGGTGGCGGCATCATGACTTCGCCCAGCCATGAATTGCAGGTCGCCATCGTAGCGCGACTGGAGACTGATACCGGTGTATCGGCACTTGTCGCCGGCCGTGTCTATGACGATGTGCCGTCCGAAGCAGATCGCATCGATGATACCGGCGCCGCTTGGCCCTACGTGTCTATGGGGCCGAGCGACGAAGTGAGCGATGATGCTGATTGTATCGACGGCTTTGAAGTAAGCTTTCAGCTTGATTGCTGGTCCCGCGCGGTAGGATTTCCCGAGGTCCGCAAAATAGCTGATGCTGTGCGCCGAGCTCTTGATGATGAAGAGTTGCCGTTGGCAGAGAACGCCATGGTGATCTTCTCGCATCGGATCACCCGCTACATGCGCGACCCTGACGGCAAGACGAGCCATGCGGCCATGAGCTTTACCGCGCTCATCGATCAACCCTGATCAATCGAAGATTTGAGTTCCTATGGCCCGTCATCTTGGCGGGCCCTTCCTGCTACCTACCAACAATGGAGATACCCATGGCAAAGCCCACAACCCTGCGCGGCGGGAAAGTCCGCGTTCTTCTCGGCAATGATGATTCTCCCGTCGCCTATACGGCGCCATGCGGGTTCACGTCGAAATCCATTACCCTTTCCAAGGGGCTGGAAGATGTGCAGATGCCTGACTGCGACAACCCCGATGAGGTGGACTGGATCGGCCGCGACGCCGTTTCGCTGAGCATGGCTGTCAACGGCGAAGGACTGATGGCGCAGGAGAGCGTCGAAACGTGGCTCGATGCATGGGAGAGCGTTGAGAGCGTGCCGGCCAAGATTGAATGGGAGTTTCCCGCCAAAACCATCACGTGGACTGGCTCTGTGCATGTCGAAACCGTTGAGGCAAATGCGCCAAACGGTCGCCGTGTGACCTCCAACATCAGCATACAGAGCGATGGCGAGATGGTGCGTGTTGTCACCCCGGCTGGCCCATAATGAGCCGTGATGCCTCGGTAGCGCTCGACTGGGCGGACGGAACCTATGTGTTCCGTCTCGCGTGGTCCGAGCTGGAAATGCTCCAGGAGGCGGTTGATGCCGGCCCCTGGGTGGTTCTTGGACGCCTGTTCGACAGAACCTGTCGGGTCGGTGACATCTCTCATGTAATCCGGCTTGGCCTTATCGGAGGCGGTAAGGAGCCGGTCGAGGCTCTGAAGCTGACGCGCGCATATGTGGAAGCGCGGCCGCCTGCTGAAAACGTGATGGTTGCCGTTGGTATTCTGGGTGCAGCGCTCAATGGCGCCCGGGAGGAGCCGGTGGGGGAAACCGTGGCGGCAAATCCCGAGGCGGACAGCGCCTAGACGAATTGCCGAATGGCAAGGTCAGATTTGCCGCCGTGTATGGAAACGGCGCAGCTATGGGGTTCACACCCGCTCAGGTCGGCGCGATGTCGGTGTGGAAATATCTTGCCGCTGTAGATGGCTATGTCGCGGCGAATAGCACCGAAGATGACAAGGCGTTGACGAAGCAGGAAGAGGATGAACTGGCGGATTGGCTGGGGATTTAGGCGCTACCAATATTTGACTGAGATATTTCTCTCCCTCCATCCAGCGCCGGTTCCTTCAGTTAGGCACGAACCAACTTGTTCTCTTGCCTCGGGGAAGGATCGGGCAAGGTCATTCGGCTTTCCGTTTTTCCAAGAATTTAGTGCTGCTATCCATTTATCGCACGCCTGCTCGCGTAGATGTTCGGAATTGGCAAGTACGGCACGGGCCGCATTCTCTTCCTTTTGAAGAGCCAGTTTAGCGCGACTGTATTCTCCCCAGAAATAGTAACCGACGAACGCCAGCACGGCGATGCACGCTGCTGCTACCAGAGTTCTCATCGAGGCCCCCCCCTTTTATGGCAACCGATCTCGAAAAGCTTGTTGTGCAATTGTCAGCCGATATTCGCAGCTTCGACAAGGAGCTTGCGCGCATGAACGGTGTGACCAACCGGCAATTTGCAGCCATTGAGCGCCGTGCCCGCCAGATGAATAAGAATCTGGACGGGATTTTCGCGCGATCTTTCGATGGTTTAAAGGCGCCGCTGGCAGGCATCAGTGCTGCTTTTGGTACGGCAGAATTGATCCGCCTTGCCGATACGTGGACCGAGCTGAAATCCCGTGTCGATCTGGCTGCCGGTTCGATGGAGAGCGGTGAGGCGGGGATGATGCGGCTGTCAGAGATGGCAAGACGCACCTATTCCGGCTTGGAACAGACTGCCGAAGGCTGGTTGTCAAATTCTACCAATCTCAAGGAAATGGGCTACTCGACCAGCGAGCAGCTTGATCTTGTCGAGACCCTTAACAATGCCTTGGTGATCTCCGCTGCCAAGGGCGCCCGCGCCGCGTCTGTCATGAGCGCATGGTCGAAGGCGATGGCGTTTGGCAAGCTGTCCGGCGACAACCTCAACACTGTCATCCAGTCAGGAGGCAGATTATCTAAAGCGCTGGCAGATTCCATGGGCGTTGGCGTAAACCAGCTTCGCAAGTTGGGGCAGGCCGGCAAGATCACGACAAAGGATATGTACGGGGTCACGAGTCAACTTGAGAAGCTTCGCAAGGAGGCGGATTCGATGCCGGCCACCGTGGGGGATGCTATTCAGATTCTGAAAGACGCCTTCCTCCAATACGTTGGTGGGGCAGATCAGGCATCGCAAACGTCCGCGAAACTTGCGGAAAACATCATACTTCTTGCTGACAACATCGGAACCGCCGCAGACACCGCTCTACAGTTTGCCACCATCGTCATTTCTGCGCTGTCAGGGCGCGCACTTTTCGGGATGGTCGCCGCACTTCCCGCCGCATCAACGTCAGTCATGGCGCTTGTTACAGCAATGCGCGCCGGGACGCTGACCGCAACGGGCTTTGCCGCAGCTCTTGGTCCGATGGGATTGCTGCTTGGAGCGGCTGCCGGGGCTCTTTATGTGTTGTCGCAAAGGCAAGACACCGCAGACATTGCCGCTGGCGAGCATCGCAAAGCGCTGGTTCTTCTTAATCAGGAAATTGCCGATCTCGATTATGCCAATAAGTCAGCGGTTCAATCCACGCGTGACAAGATCAGCGTTGATATCGCAGCCGCAAAAGTTGCGCTGGAGCGCGCAAAGGCAGAACGAGAGCTGGCTCGCTCCATCCTTGAGGAGCAGATCATGGGTCGCGTACGTGACCCCGAGCTTGGCCGAAAGATCATCGAAAAGCAGATGGGGAATTCCCTGTCTCTTTTCACGAAAGAGGTCGAGCTTCAGCAGCAAATTATTGCTGATCTGGAAAAAAGCTTGGCGACGCTTGAAAATAATGTCGCAAATCCGCCTTCTCGGATCAAATTAGGTGACCATCCGGACGACGATACAGGCAAAGGAAGAAAGCCTAAAAAAGAGCGTGCCGACGAATATGAGAGGTTGGCGCAGCGGATAGCGGACAGCACAGCCGCAATGGTTGCCGAGACGGAGGTTCAGCGGCAGTTGAACCCGCTTGTGGAAGATTACGGATACGCGGTTACCAAGGCGCGGACCGAGCAAGATCTACTCAATGCAGCACTGAATTCCGGCCAAAAGGATACTCCGGCGCTGCGAGCGCAAATTGCTGCGCTTGCCGATCAATATGCTCTTGCGACGGTCGAGGCAAAGAAGCTGGGCGAGAGCCAGGACGAAATCCGCCGCAAAGCCGAAGACATGGCCGAGTTCCAGAAAGACCTTACGCGGGGGATAGTAGACGGGTTCGTACAGGGCAAGAAAGCTGCTGACCTCTTTGCAGACGCTCTAACCAAGATCGGCAACAAATTGCTGGATATGGCATTTGACGGGCCCTTCAGCGGCAAGGGGGGCAGCCCTTTTGACTTCATTGGTAAGCTGCTTGGCTTTTCAGAAGGCGGATGGACCGGCCCCGGCCCGAAAAATAAACCTGCTGGTGTTGTCCATGCTGGTGAAGTGGTCTGGTCGCAGGATGACATTCGCAGGGCCGGTGGCGTTGCTGCCGTCGAAGCCATGCGCAAGGGCATGGGAGGCATGGTTATGCCTGCCTCGATACAGGCGCCGACTATGCCGAAGCTGTCCAGCATGGGCGGTAGTATGTCCGGGCCACAGGAGGTTAATATCAGTGTAAATGTGGAGGGTGCCAATGGGGATGCCCACGTTATGGCGCTTGTTGAGGAGGGCGTTACGCGTGGCCTCAGGGCGTTCCCGCAGAGCGCGGCCTTCAAGGGAGGGGTTCAATCCTCCTTCAAGACGCTACGGGACACGAGGGGGATTCGATAGGTGAAGCGGCAGTTTTGCCGCTGCTAATCGGGATTCTTTCCGCCCTCGATGACAACGGGGGCGAACCCTTTGGGGGCCGCGCCTTCGATTGAAAACGACAGGAAGGCTGCTGAGGCTGCACTCAGCATCGTTTTCGTCGGGGAAGTTTGCTCTTCAATCTGCTCCAAGGTCTGTGAGGCGCACGACTTCGTGTAATCGTTCCATCCATCGCGGTCGATAATGCCCGCATCAGCCAAGCATCTGGCTAATAAAGCAACGCCGTTTCTCAATGCAAAAGTTTCACCCTCCACCTTCAGCAGGCGGTCGTTCATCTCGGTGATAGCTCGCTGAACTTCCTTATGCAGTGCCGCTACTTCGCTCATCGAACCATTCTCCGCGCTATTTGATCACCGATGAAGTGACCACAAGTATCAGGGTTTCTCAATGAGTTTGACCTATCCATTCGACCTCCTCGCATCTTTTCCGGGCTGGTCCACCGAGTTCGACCTTCTGTGGAGACAAGAACAGTCCCGGCAGGCAAATGGTCGAACGATCGTTAAAGACATGGGCTCGCCTTTGTGGCGGGCCGTCTACCAGTCGCGCCAGATGAAGCCCAATGAGCTTGACTTCTGGCGCGCACGGCTGGACGCCATGGAGAATGGCCTGAAGACGTTTCTGGGTCGTCCGCTCTCGCGCTGCCGTCCGATCAACAATCCCGGTTCTGGTGCACTGCCGGCTGGCACGCTCTCCGCGATCCAGGCGGATCGGAAAACCATCACCATTGGCGGCCTGACGGGCATCGTGCTCCGGCCCGGTGACATGGTGTGCATCCGCTCGAAAGACTTGCACCGCGTCGTGGACGTGGCCGGAACACAGCTGGAGGTGCGCCCGCATATCTGGCCCGGCGTCGTGACAGGGGCCACGGTTTTAGTGGCCAAGCCGCACTGCATCATGGCGATTGTGCCGGGGTCCATTTCAACCGCGGCAGACGCCGCAACGGGCCGGGGCGCTGTCAGCTTTCAGGCGATTGAGGCGCGGTAGGCGATGATGGGCAGTCAACATAGGCGAAAGTATAGTTGTCGCCGTTCTTGATGCTTCCCGGCGCGACTGGGCAGCCGGTAGCTAACTCTATGGCTTTTACGTTGCGCGCCCACGTTCCGGGGTCCACAAATAGCAAGTTGTGATCGCGGGGGTTGTTCGGCATCGCCTTGTAAGTGTTTGGGCCTCGCCCCATAGGGGAGACAGAGAACTCTATGCCATCAACGGTGACGACCTTTCCGTCTGGATAATACTGCTCCATCCGTGTGCATCCGGCGACTGCTGCCGCGACAGCAGCAACTATCAAAATCTTCTGCATATTTCCCCTCATCATACAGCGTGAGTGAGTATGCACGCTCAAAACAGGACGGCAATGACCAGACACATCTCCCCCGAAAATCACGCAGCACTTCAGTCGCGCCAGCTCGTCGCACGTGACTTCCTCTGGATGGTCGTTCGCAACCGGTCCACCGGCGCACAGGTCACGGAAGGTCTGTGGTCCGATGTCGGTAACGTCACGGCTGACGTTATCAATCCTGATACAGGGCTGGTCGATACGCGCGACTGGTACGGTTCCGGCACTCTGGTTGCCATCGACGACATACCGATGGTCTCGAATCTGTCGGTCCAGAACGTCAATATCCGCCTCAGCCAGATCGATGAACGTATTGCTGATCTGGTGCGGCTCTACGATGCCAAGCAGGGCCGCGTCGAAATCTATCGCGGATTGTTCGATCCCAACTCCCGACAGATGGTGGCACCGGCCGAATGCCGGTTCGTCGGATTTATCGATCAGGTCATCATCGGCGCCGCTCCAGAAAATGAGGAAGGCGGTGTCACCCTCACCTGCGCCAGTCACACCCAGGAGATGACACGAGGCAACCCGGACACGCGGTCAGATGCCACACAGAAGCTCCGCAGCCCGACGGATAACTTCTTTCAGGATGCTTCGACGGCCGGAGAGTGGGAGGTCTTTTGGGGTTCAGAGAAAGGCAAGGTGCCGACACAGAAGAAGAGGAAGAAGTTCCTTGGCATCTTCTGATGTTAGGATCGCGACCGACCGAGATGTGCCGCGCATACTATTGCTGCTGCGCAATTTCCACGCAGCAGGTAATTTCGACTTCCCGTTTCAGGCAGCTAGGATGGCTGCCTTCATACGCAATTCAATGGAATCCGCCGACAGCGCGACATTCGTGCTCGGGGCGCCGGTCTGCGGCGTGCTCGTCGCCACCAAGGTTGATAGTCCTATTGCGCCGTATGCAGTAGCGATGGAGCGATTGCTGTGGGTTGAGCCGTCTGCGCGCGGACCAGCATGGTCAAATCTGATTGATGCCTTTGAGGCATGGGCGCGCGAAACCCAATGCCAGCAAACAATGTTGTTTTCGCAGATTGCGTTGCGGGGGGTAGCCGTAAGCCGCCTCTTTCGGCGTCGTGGCTACGAGCCCCTTGAGACGGCACACCTCAAGCTTCTTTAGAGGATTTCAGACATGCCATTATTCACTGCCGCGGTGGGCGTATTCACCGCGATCTCTAGTTTTATCGGCGGGCTTGGGGCGGTCGGTTCGTTTCTGCTCAAAACCGCCGTGGGCATCGGTCTCAATCTGCTCGCGCAGGCGATCGCCGGCAAGCCGAAAGACCCGACGTTTGCCATCAACGGCACGCTTCAGGCTGGCGGCGACATCGCACGCTCTCTCGTTATGGGCCGCACCGCAACTGCTGGCTCGCTTGTGTGGGCCAATACATGGGGCAAGGATGGTGACACGCCCAACGCCTACCTGACGCAGGTCATCGCGCTGGCCGATCTGCCCGTAGCAGCTCTTGATGAGGTTTGGGTCAACGGCGAAAAGGTCACGCTAGGGCCTACACCACATGCGGAATATGGCTATCCAGCAACGCAGTACAACAACGGCGGCGCCGACCACCTCTGGGTGAAATTCTACGATGGCACCCAGACTGCGGCGGACAGTTTTCTGGTGACGCGCGCCAGCAATAGTCGGCGCCAGTGGCAATCGACGCGCGTGGGGCGCGGCGTGGCTTATGCCATCGTGACGGCCAAGGTCTCCAAAAACATGTTCTCCGGCATCCCGAACTTCAAGTTCGTTGTGTCGGGATCCAAGCTGTATGATCCCTCGAAGGACAGCACAGTTCCGGGGGGCTCGGGCTCGCATCGCTGGAGCAATCCTGCCACTTGGGGCGGCGATGGCGACCATCTCCCAGCCGTCCAGATCTATAATCTCCTTCGCGGCATCCAGTACAACGGCCAGTGGTTTTACGGCCTGCAAGGCATGACGGGTGCTCGCCTGCCGACGGCAAACTGGATCCGACAGATCAACAAGTGTCGGGCTGTGTCCAGCGGCAATCCCACATACCGTGCCGGCGGCGAAATCCCTGTCGAGGCTCCGCTGGCAACTGCTATCGAGGCGCTGCTGACAGCGTGCCAGGGTCGCCTGTCCGAATTGGGCGGGTTTTATGACATCTATGTCGGGGAGCCGGATGCGCCTGTCGCATCGTTTAGCGATGGCGATATCCTATCGACCGAAGAGCAGAGCTTCACGCCGTTTTTCGGGCTAGCCGATACGATCAACGGTATTGCCGCAACCTATCCGTCGCCCGATGATGGATGGGCGGTAAAGTCAGCGCCGCCGCTCTATCGTGCAGACCTTGAAGCGCTTGCTGGCAATCGCCGGCTGATGGCTGACGTGTCGCTGGATTTCGTGCCATACGCCGAGCAGGTCCAGAGGCTGATGAAGTCGGCTCTGGCCGAAGGCCAAAGGGCGCGGCGTCACACGCTGGTGCTGCCACCTGCATATTGGCCCTACGCTGTTCCCGGCGCTGTCATGTCGTGGACCAGTGAGCGCAATGGCTACGTCAACAAGCTGTTTCGGGTTGATGGTGCGGTAGACCGCGCCAACCTCGATGTGATGATCGATATCACCGAGGTCGATCCGGCTGACTACAATTGGAACCCAGCAACGGACTTCAAGCCGCCAGTGGATGGTGCCATCGGCGTTATCAGGCCTGCCCCACAGCCTCTCATTGGCTGGCAGGTCTTTCCGGCAAAGATTGGTCGGGCTGGCAAGGAGCTGCCGTCGATCAGGGTTGCTTATCCGGGTCAACTGGATGACGTACGTGCTGTGCGCGTGCAGGTTCGTCTTGCCGGGGAAACGGCACCGTTTTTTGACGGCGATGTGCCATATGGCGATCCGGCAACCAACGAGGCGCAGGAGTCCGTTATTCTTGGCGGGACGTTTGCGCCGGCCACTGACCACCAGGTGCGCGGCATCCTTGTGCCATATGGTTCCCGCGAAACCACATGGTCTGAATGGCTGCCGGTCAAGACGGATGATGTCTGGATTTACGATGTCTATCCGATTGATCTCGACCGCCTTGAGCAAGACGTAACAGGCTACCTTGACTGGGTTGGCTCTGGTGTCCGTGAGATTGAACGGCGTCTTGAGGAATTCGACCTCTGGATGGCCGATCAGGATTTCGGCAATGCGTTTGACCGGCAGCAAATCCGCCAGCAACTGACGGCGACGTTCGACACGGCGCGGGCGGAATGGAAATACGACGTTGATGTGGTGGCGTCAGCTACAAGCGCGCTGTCGCAACGCGTGGAGACGCTGACGGCAGATGTGGGCAACAACTCGGCTGCGATTACGGCGGAGGCAACCGCTCGCGCCAACGCAGACGCTGCGCTGGCTTCGGATATATCATCTCTTGACGCTGCCGTTTTCAATCCAGTTACCGGCCTGCCTGCGGTGTCGAGTGCCGTTTCTGGACTGTCTGCATATGCTGGCCCAAATGGCACACTGGCAGACGCTGTTACAGCACTGTCGGCATCCAGTACGCCGGGCGATGTTTCGCAGGCGAATATGCGGATGGGTGTTATGGGCGGCCCCAGCGGGTACTCCCGTATCGGCTTCGAGACGCGTTATGGCGGGGCTGGTGGATATCGTGGCGCGGCGTTTGGTGCGGATACCCCAGCCAATCCGAGCCAGAAAACCCGATTCTGGGTGCGCGCGGACCAGACCGTGGTCATGGACAGCGCTGGCAATTTGTCCGCAATGTTCGATGGCGGAAGTGCATATTTCAACAATGCGCGCATTCGGAACCTCGACGCTATCAATTTCACCGCTGAGAAGATCGACGCGAAACTGATCCTGCAAGATGGCTCTGTGATCGAGGACTTGATCGACGTTGACACGTTCTCGCGCTTCGAGCCGGTCTATTATTCTTTCACTCGCACATTGGGAAAAGGGTCACTTTATAGGGAAACGGGCTGGACGCATCATGGCACGGTTATTGTCAACAAGCCCTCCGATAAACCCTGCATCGAGTTCATCAATTTGAAAGCCGTAGCAACGTTATCCGGGACGGGTGACGTTGATGCCTACATCATAGTGCGCCGCAATGGTAACGCCACCAGCGTAACATCAGGTGAGATGGTTGCAGAAGCTCGCGCCGCGCCAAACAATACCAAGATCGTGTCTAACTCTCAAATGAGGGGGGCGATCAATGCTGAGACATCTATTCGTTACGACATTTGGACTTGGAATGACGGGCGCACTGCAAATAATTCGACAGGTTATATTGAAACTACATGCGACTCCGGCGTGTGGGTGTTCCGATGAGTAGCCGCAGCACATTTTTCCTTATCGTGGATAAGGACGGCAACGTTGTCTCGCACAATCGATTTCCGAACGAAATATTCCCGCCCGACATCATAGAAGGAACACGGATCGTTGTTCCGGCAGATGGCAAAGGCCCCGTAAATGATGTGCGCGTCGATCTGCGAAAGGTTCGGAAGAGCATCAATTACGTCGCCACGATCGATGATATCCTGACCAAATGGCGGCCAGAGCCAACACCTGAGCATGTCATCGTGGAAGTCGAGCGCCACATTCGGATGGTCGAGTTGGACAAGATTTATGCTGAGTGCTTGGCGGATATTTCCGGGCTTCTCGCGGCTCTCCATGCCGAAAAGCGCCGCCAGGCCGAAGCCGGTGGAGGGCCGCTGGTTGCCGATGAGGCTGACAGGCTTGCAATCCTCGAAAATGCCGCCCGGCAGGACGAGGCGCTGGCAGAGATCGAGCGGGAGCGACGGGCCACTAAAGCGCGCATCAGAGGGGCAACCACGCTGGATGATCTCCGCGCAATCTCGATTCATCCAAACGACAAGCCAATAGGATAAAACAATGGCATTGCTTGCTGATTACACGGCTGGCACCGTTTCGGTGTCCGCCAACGGAACCGTTGTGACCGGCGTTGGAACGGCGTGGAAAACTGCCGGGTTCAAGGAGGGCGACTGGTTTATCGCCAATGGCTGGGTAAACGTCGTTGCTTCGGTTGCGAGCAACACATCGTTAACGCTGATCGCGCCATGGCGAGGCGGCGCGTTGACCAACGCTGCATATCGCCTGCGCTACATGTCGGACGGCAGCCGGGCCAGCGCACAGGCGCGGCAGTTGATCGACCTGTTGGGCGGCTCCGGCAACCTTGAAGCTCTGGCGGGGTTGGTAAGTGCCGCCAATCAGTTGCCATACTTTACCGGTGCGGGAACCGCGGCAACAACACTGCTGACGGCGTTCGCGCGAACGCTGCTGGCGGAGGCCAATGCGCAGGGTGCGCGGGCTACACTTGGCGCCAACAATGCAGGCAACCTCAATTCCGGCATCCTGCCGGAGGCGAGATTGCCGTTTGTGACGGGGACATCCGATCTCACACTGACATCTACCGGCACACCCACGGCCATCAGCGCCTATACTTCCCGTAACTGCACATGGATAAAACTAGGTCAAATAGTCTTGTGCAACTGCGATATCCGCCCGACGATAACAGATACTGGATCAGGTAGTGTTAATATTGAAGGTATTCCCTTTTTACCTGCGGGTGGTCGAGTAGTCTCGGCATCAGTAGGTCTGAATACGCTGACCAACGTCCCCGTTAATCTCGACTATTCGTCTGTTGGCGCGGTTCGGGTGCTTACCAATCCGGGAGGTTCCGCATCCACCAGTGTGCTTTTGACCGGTGCAAGAATTCTTTTTTTCAGCCTGGCCTTTTGGACGTTGGCTTAGGAGGCACGTATGGACATCACCTTGTACACCGATCCGAGCGGTCCCATCACCCTGCGCGATACTGCCGGTCACACGATGCTCTATGCTCCGGGCGCGTGGCGGCATGGAGAATGGCACGCCACAAACCTGACCACCCTGCCAACAGCCGTACGCGATGTTGCCGATGAGCTTTGGACGCCCGCGCTGGTTGCAGCCTATCGTGCCGCGTCGGAGCCTCCGACGCCGAAGACAGAGGATATGGTCGAGGCATTCCGCGCGGCCATCCAGAGCCACGTCGACACCGTGGCAACCAGCCGGCGCTATGACAGCGCCGTGTCGCTGGCCTCCTATGTCGCGAGCAATAATCCTGCATGGGCGGCCGAGGCGCAGGCCTTCGTCGCATGGCGCGATGCCGCGTGGGTCTATGCTTATGCCGAGCTCGACAAGGTGCTCAACGGTCAGCGTGACCAGCCGGGGATTGCCGAGTTTATCGGCGAGCTGCCGGCCATGGTGTGGCCGGGGGAAGGAGCATGACCATGATGCCCACCACTGAAAGATCCTAGCGGCGCGGGTTAGCGCGGCGCACCCGGTCGGCCCAAGTGCGCCCGGCCTTCTGCCTACGGAGGGCGGCTGACGCCTCGGCAGACGGACGATGTCCGTCTTGGGCTGCATCCGATTTTTTTCCAACCTGAAAGGATCCACCATGGACAGAACCGTGCCCGCCGGCGCGGCGCTTCTGCTTGACTTCGTGCGCCGCACGGAAGTCGGGCGGGATGACCGCGCATCCTATGACGTCATCTATGCCAACAAGCAGGGCAAGCTGGCAAAGCCGTTGACCTCGATGACGATCGATGAGGTGCTGGCCGCACAGCGCGGCTGGTCGAAAAACCACGGATCCAGCGCCGCCGGCGGCTACCAGTTCATGCGCAACACGCTGATCGACCTGAAGGAAGAACTTGGTCTGCGTGGCTCGCAGAAGCTCGATCCCGACCTTCAGGATCGGCTCGGCTATCATCTGCTCAAGCGCCGCGGCTATGAGGGCTTCATGGCTGGCACGATCAGCCGCACCGAATTTGGCAAACGGCTGGCGATGGAATGGGCGAGCTTCCCGGTGCTGGCCGGCACCAAAGGCCAAAAGCGGCAGGTGAAGCGCGGCCAGAGTTTCTATGCCGGCGACGGGATCAACAAGGCCCTGGTCGCTCCTGATGTGGTCGAGGGTGTGCTGGATCGCGTGAAGGCTGCGGGGAATGCTACGCCTGAACCACAATCCCCTCCGGCGGAGCCCGCGCCGCAGACACCAGACCGCAAACCCGAACCTGTCGCCAAGTCGAAACGCTTCTGGACGTGGTTCGGCACGGCCTTCGCTGGTGGTGGCGGCCTCAGCCTCAGTGCATTCGGCGCGCTCGACTGGAAAGTGCAGATGTTCCTCGCCGTGGTGGTCACCGGCTTTGCCGTCTACGCCATCACCTCCATGCCGGCGGTGCGGGATGCGCTGGGGTTTGGCAAATGAGCTTCCTCCTGTCACCCCTCGGCCGCGTGCTGCTCGGCCTTGTGTTTGTCGCCGGCCTTCTCGCTGCCGCATGGTTCGATGGGTACACATCGGGCCTAAAGGCCGAACGGCAGGCCATCCTCACCCGATCAATCGACGTGCTGCGCGAAAGGACAAAGGTCGATGACCAGATACGCGACATGGATAGCGCTGGCCTGTGTGCCGTTCTTGGCGGGAGCATCCTGCCAGACGGTTCCTGCCGGTGAATGCGATGGCTGGCGAAAGCTTGCGCCATCGGCCGAGACGCGGCAGGTCATCATCGCGCAGGATCGTCCGTTTGCCGAGCAGGTGGCGGCTCACAATCAGTTTGGAAAAGGCCGGGGATGCTGGAAATGATAAGCGATCTGCTGCGCTCGATCGGGATTGATCCCAGTTTTCTCGCCGCAGGTGCGGCCGGCGGCCTGCTGCGCTCGATCACGCGGAAGAAAATCCGGCTGAGGGAGATCATTGTGTCGCCCATCGCCGGTATGCTGGCTTGCGTCTATCTCACTGTGCCTATCGTCCAGTACCTGCAACTGATGGGCTGGCCGATGCCGGAGAACAATTTCCACGTCTATCTGGCGTCGTCGTTTCTGGTCGGCAACTCGGCCATGTGGGCGTCTGATTTGCTGTTCGGCGCGATCGCGAGGTGGTTCGGGGTAGCGAGAGAGCCGCCGTCCCAATAAGCCGTAAAATCCAGCATAGGCCCGTCATCCGAAAGGGTGGCGGGATTTTTTGATTCTGATGAGGCTGCCAGAACATGCTGAGAACATTGTCCACGTGCTTTCCACGAATCCCGGTGCCGTGTTCCGCTGATGTTCGCTTATTCTTTCCGGGGCGAATTGCCGGAATATCTGGTAATTGAAAAAATCATCCAACAATATCAGGCAGTTGGATGGTGGGCGATGTAGGGATTGAACCTACGACCCCACCCGTGTGAAGGGTGTGCTCTCCCGCTGAGCTAATCGCCCGCTCGTTGCCTTGTCGGCCAAGCGCGCCGCGATATAAGGGGCGGTATCCTCTTCTGTCAACCACCCCGCTTGCGCCGGCGCGCAAACATTTTTGCAGGACCCTGTCGCGGCGCTGCGGCCGGTTCCGTCAGCGCGCGGCTTCCATGAGGCGGCGCGCCATCTCCACGGTGATCTCGTCGAAGTGCGAGACGATGACCGAAGGGTCGAATTCCCGGACGTGACGGTCGGTATAGCCGAAATCCACCGCGATCACCGGAATGCCGGCAGCCTTGGCCGTGTCGATATCGGTGCGCGAATCGCCCACCATGACTGCGTTGCGCGGATCGCCGCCGGCTTTCAGGATGGTTTCCGTCAGGTGACGCGGATCGGGCTTGCGGAAGGAAAACGTATCCTGCCCGCAATTGGCCGAGAAATGCCGGCTGAGCCCCAGCGCCTCGATCAGCGAAAGGGAATTCGCTTCATATTTGTTGGTGCAGATCGCCAGCAGGTAACCTTCGGCCTCGAAGCGCGCGATGGTTCCGGTCACGCCGGGAAAAGGTTGCGATTTGCCGGGGATATTTACCGTGTAATGCTCAAGGAAGACCTTCAGCAGCCTGTCCAGCTCTTCCGTGGCGAGTTCTCTGTTCTGCGCGGCGAAGGCGCGCTCGATCATCACGCGGCCGCCATGGCCCACGAACTGCCGGAACGATGGCTCGGACACGGCATCGAGGCTTGCGCTCCCAAGCGTATGGTTCAGGCTGGCCATCAGATCCGGCGCGGTATCGACCAGAGTTCCGTCGAGGTCGAAGACGATAATCGGTGCGGTCATCTGCTGTTCCTGATTTTACGTGTCGAAGGCTGGTAGCCCGCAGACCCGCGGCTTGCAAGCGCCGCCGCCGGCGCCTTGTGGCGGCGCACAGACAGGAAGCTTTGACCGGAACGGCAAAAGTGCTAGGAGCCCGGCATCGCAAAACATGGCGGGCATTCCAATGGACCAGAAGCAATTGAAGATCGAGGCCGCGCGCGTGGCGCTGGCGCATGTCTCGGACGGGATGAGGCTCGGCATCGGCACCGGCTCCACCGCCGAGGAATTCGTGCGCCTGCTGGCGCAGAAGGTTGCCACGGGCCTGAAAATCATCGGCGTTCCGACATCGGAGCGGACGGCCGCGCTGTGCCGCGAACTTGGCGTGCCGCTTTCCACGCTGGATGAAACGCCCGAGCTCGACCTCACCATCGACGGCGCCGACGAGATCGATTCGGAACTCAGCCTGATCAAGGGCGGCGGCGGCGCGCTGCTGCGTGAGAAGATCGTTGCAGCCGCTTCGGCGCGCATGATCGTGATTGCCGACAAATCGAAGGTGGTCGACATGCTGGGACGCTTTCCGCTGCCCATAGAGGTGAACCGTTTCGGCCTGCGCGCCACCGAACTGGCGATTGCGGCCGCGGCCGGCCGGCTCGGACTTTCGGGCGATATAAAATTGCGGATGACGGATTCGCAGCCATTTGTTACAGACGGCGATCATTTCATCCTGGATGCATCTTTTGGCCGCATTCCGGATACAAGAGCGCTATCCGAAGCTTTGCACGCCATTCCGGGCGTGGTGGAGCACGGTCTTTTCATCGGGCTGGCGTCTGCGGCGGTTGTCGCCGGCAGCGACGGCATCGAGACCATTCAAGCCGTCCGGTAAAAATCAGGGAGCCCTGCCAGATCATGAAATTTCAGAACCGGATTCGTCGCCTCGCCGTCGCCTGCACGGCCGCGGCCCTGGTGTCCTTCTGCGTGCCGGCCTTCGCGCAGGATGTTTCCGACAGCCATCTGAAGGCAGCCCGCGAGGCCGTTGCCTCCATCAACGCAACCGATTCATTCGACGCCATCCTGCCGCAGGCCGCAGCTTCCCTCCAGGCAAGCCTTATCCAGAAGAACCCCGATCTGCAGGAGCTTATCGGCACGACGGTTTCCGCCAAGGCGCTGGCCATGGCGTCGCGTCGCGCCGATCTTGAGCGTGAGGCAGCCCTTGCCTATGCAAAGGTCTTCTCCGAAGACGATCTGAAGGCCATCTCCGCATTCTACAACTCGGCGGCGGGCAAGAAGCTTCTTGAAAGCGGCCCGATCGTTTCGCGCGAA
>JAZIHP010000025.1:0-47797 GCA_036678505.1 Alphaproteobacteria bacterium | reverse complement strand
GGTGCCCGCCCGCTCGGTTTCGTCGCCACCGACTATTCGCTGGCGATCTGGGCGCTGGGCGACATGGGCGTGCTGTTCAGCGCGAAAAAACCCGCTCTTGCCGACCTGTTCGACGAGGACATGCTGGGCGACGACCTCGACGCCTGGCTCAACGACAGCTGGATGCTCAAGCGCACCTTCCGCAACTGCGCGGTGATCTCCGGGCTGATCGAGAAGCGTTATCCCGGACAGGAAAAGACCGGCCGGCAGGTGACCGTTTCGGCCGACCTGATCTATGACGTGCTGCGCAGCCATGAGCCCGACCACATTCTGTTGCAGGCGACGCGGGCCGATGCCGGCGCCGACCTGCTCGATGTCAGCAGGCTGGCCGACATGCTCTGGCGCATACGCGGCCGAATCGTGCATAAGCCATTGCAGCAGATTTCGCCGCTGGCGGTTCCGGTCATGCTGGAAATCGGCCGCGAAAGCGTCAATGGCGAGGCCGATGACAGCCTGCTGCTGGAGGCCTCCGAACTGATCGGGGACGCGATGGGAACGGCGATGGACGACGCCCCGGCCCGCAACGGGCCTGCGGTCGCGCTGCACGGCACCGCCCCCGAAGCCGGGCGCGGCGACCGCAAGGGCGTCGGAACGGCGCACTATGGACGCCGCAGCATGAGGACGAAATGACCGCTGCCTTCCATGCCGGATCGACAGCGGAAAGCGCACAGGCCAGCATCGCCGGCGAGGGGGCGATCTGCGACGCGCGCGGCGTGCTGTATTTTCCGCGATTGCACCTGCTCACCGTCTCGGACCTGCATCTGGAAAAGGGCTCCTCCCTTGCCCGGCGCGGCGCGCCGCTGCCACCTTATGACACTCTCGCCACGCTTGCGCGGCTGGAGGAAGCGCTCGACCTCTACCGGCCGCGCATCGTCGTCAGCCTCGGCGATTCCTTTCACGATGGCGCCGGCGCCGCGCGCCTGCATCTTGCCTTCCGCGAAAGGCTGGAAGCGATGATGGCCGGGCGCGACTGGTTCTGGATCGCCGGCAACCATGACCCCGGCGCACCGGCCGGCCTGCCGGGCGACACGGTGCGGGAGCTTGCCATCGGCACGCTGCTGTTCCGGCACGAACCATCGAACACACCGGTCGAGGGAGAGATCGCAGGCCATTTGCACCCTTGCGCGCGCATCGTGCAGCGCGGCCGCTCGGTGCGCCGTCGCTGCTTCGCAAGCGACGGGACGCGCATGGTGATGCCGGCCTTCGGCGCCTTCACCGGCTCGCTGAACGTTCTGGATCCGGCCTATGCGGGGCTGTTCCGGCGGGAAAGCCTGATGGCCCATATGATGGGCCGCGACAGGGTGTTCTCCATCGCCGGCTCCCTGCTGCGGCCGGACTGACTACGGCTCAGTCCTTGCGGAAGATGACGCTGCCCAGCCAGCCCGCGCCCACCGCCAGCGCGACCGACAGCGCTCCATAGAACAGGCCGTGATTGTGGGCGAGCCGGAATACGGCCTGCTCGAAACCGGCCTTGCGGATTTCGAGCTGGGCCGAGCTTTCCTTCACGAATACGCCGTTTCTGAAGAGGAATGCGCGGGCCTTGTGGGTGCCGACCGGTGCATCGGGGGCCAGCCGCACGGTGGCGCGGAAAAGGTTCTGCGACAGGAAACGTACGCCCCCGACATTCTCGCTGTAGAGGCCAGCCGCCACCTTGCGCTCGCGAAGCGCCTGCGTGAACTCCGAGATGGTCACGGAATTGCCGGCCGTGTCGACCGGTTGCAGATAGATGTTGCCGGCGCCGAGGGAAAGCTGGCGATAGCTGACCGGCTCGGTGATGTCCTGAAAGGGGCGCGTCGTCGCAACCGAATAGGAGAACGGCACATTCTCGAACTCCTCGGAGCGGAGATTGATCCAGATGCCCATCACCCGGTCCTTGCGGCGCACGACAACCCGCCTTGCCGGGCCTTCCAGAACCACGACGACATCGTAACGGCCCTGCCGGGCCACTTCGGGATCGGGATTTTCCAGCGACCCGAAGATGGTGAGGTCCGCCCCGGAAAAACCGGCCGTGATCTCGACCTGCTCGGTGGACAGCCCGATCTGGATGCCTTCAGGGCTTGCCGGTTGCGCGGCAGCGGGAGCAACACCCGCCAGCCAGATCAGGGCCGGCACAAAAAGGCGGAGCAGGAGCGAAGGGCGCACCGACATCAGCCCATCCCCGGTATCGAAAGCGAATAGAGATTGCCGGGGCGAATGAAGAGATCGACCGCGAGACGCGCAGCCACCGCCAGCACCATCAGCGCCAGCAAGGCGCGCAATTGTTCGCCGCGAAGCTTCTGTCCAGCCTTCACCCCATATTGCGCGCCCGCAACGCCGCCGATCATCAGAAGCAAGGCCAGCACGACATCCACGGTGTAATTCGTAGAGGCATGAACCAGCGTCGTATAGGCGGAGGTGAAGATGATCTGGAACAGCGAGGTGCCGACCACGACGTTGGTGGGCACACGCAGAAGATAGATCAGGGCCGGCACCATGATGAAACCGCCGCCGACGCCCATGATCGACGACAGGAAGCCGATGACGGTTCCTATGACCAGTATGGGAATGACGCTGACGAACAGCTTCGAGGTGCGAAACCGCATTTTCAGCGGCAGCCGGTGAATCCAGTTGTGCTGCCCGGATTTCTTCAGCGTCTTCGGCGCCTCGCCGCGGGAAGCGCGCAGGGTGTTGAGGCTTTCCACCAGCATCAGCCCGCCCACCGAACCCAGCAGCACGACATACAGAATGGAGATGAACAGGTCGAGCTGGCCAAGACTGCGCAACAGCGAGAACACATAGACGCCCGCCGTCGAACCCACGATACCGCCCGCAAGCAGCATGAAGCCCAGCTTGAAGTCGAGGGTTCCCCGCTTCATGTGCGACAGCGCGCCGGAAAAGGAGGTTCCAATCACCTGATTGGCGCCGGTGGCAACCGCAATGGCAGGAGGAATATTATAGAATATCAGCAGTGGCGTGATCAGAAAACCGCCGCCCACCCCGAACAGGCCCGACAGGAAACCCACCGCTGCCCCCATGGCCAGCAGTACGAAGACATTGACGGAAAGTTCCGCAATCGGGAGATAAATGCCCACCCGTTCGTTCCAACCAATTGTCGTTTCCGGCCCGCATCATAGCGCCGAAAAGCTAATCTGTTCTTGCACAGGAACCGCAGGCGCATTTTTTATCCGCTGCGGTCAGGGAAGACAAACATCTCAGTCGGTTAGCAGGCAATTATAAGGCAAGGCGTCGTACAAACGACGCTGTCCACGCTTATTTGCTCGCCGCCCCCCCCCTGCCCGCATCATCACGGCGAATTTTCTCTCACGCTGCGCGCCTGGCGACGCGGTCTTACGTTGCGCGCCTGCGGCGACGCGGTTGTCACTTGCGCGCCAGAAGCGCCTCGACCAGCTTGTCGTCGATCTCACCATTCGCCGGCAGGCCGTTGTCGGTCTGGAAAGCGATGATGGCTTCTTTCGTCTTGCCGCCCATCACGCCATCGATCGCGCCGGCCTGATAGCCGTTCTTGTTGAGGATGCGCTGAATGTTCTGCACGGCCTTTTTCATGTCGACCGAGGATGTCGTGACCGGCTCGCCCAGCCACGCATCGGGAACGTCCACGTCATTGACCGCCAGATCCATTTCGCGGGCCTGCCACAGCTCCGCCGTCTGACGGGCTTTTTCAAGCTGCTCGGGGCGCAGCGCCCTGGCGATTTCGTCGCGCTTGGCGGCGGCATCCTTGTCGCCCGCGCGGGCGACGAGCGCGAACCACTTGTAGGACTCTTCCAGATTCTGCGGCATGCCCACGCCCTTGGCCGCGAGGATGCCCAGATTGAACTGACTGTCCTTGACGCCGAGATCGGCGGCCGATTTGAACCAGCGGGCGGCACCTTCATTGTCGGCCGGACCGTCGGTGCCCATGGCCAGCAGGACCGCGAGATTGTGCATGGCGCTGGCATTGCCCTGCGTGGCCGCCATCTCATACCATTCGCGGGCTTTGGCGGTGTCGCGGGCGACGCCGATGCCCTTCTCGTAGAAATTGCCGATGCGGTACTGGGCCGGAGCAAGACCCAGTTCGGCAGCGCTTTCATACCATTTCGCGGCCGCAGCCAGGTCTTCCTTCACGCCGCGCGCTTCGGCATAACGGGCGCCGATCTCCAACAGAGCCCTGGCATCGCCGCCTGCGGCGGCTTCGCGAAGGGCGGGCGTGCCGATATCGGCCGGCACATCGATCAGGCCCGCGGCGACCGGAGGAACGGCACCGGTGGCGAGATCGTCCGTCGTACCGGCCGCAGCTTCCGCAACCGCGCCTTGCGCGGCGGCGGCTTCCTGCCGGGCTCCGGTTCCGGAAGCCGGGTTTTCGGCGGCCTGCGCCGGCGCTGGAGCCGGCGCTTCATCCGCGACCGGGTCGACCGGCTCCTGCGCCACGCGCTCGGGCTCGACGACGCGCGACGCCTGCGGGGCGGGCCGTTCCGCCGGCAGGGTCTGCTCGATGGCGGCGGGCGCCACTTCCGCGCGCGGCATTTCCTGCTGCTTGCCGATGAAAGCCTTGCCGAACTGAAGACCGGCCAGCGCCAGCATGACCGCGCCGACCGCCATCAGAATCGGCTTGCGGCGGGCCTTGAACAATTCGCCGATGCGCAGCCCCCTGGCAGTGCCCCCGAGGCTCGACTGGCGCTTCAGCGTTTCGGCTTCGGCCGCAGCCGCCTGTGCCGCGCGCCGGGCCGCGGCGATAAAGTCCGATTTGGCGGCGTCGGGCGTTTGGCGATCAGCCGACTGGCTGCGCTCGTCGCGCACGCGCTTCAGAATGGCGTTAAGGTCCGGCGCGCCGGAACCGGGTTCCAGCGGGCGGTTGAGCAGCGAAGGCTCCAGCGGCTCGTCGAACCCCGGCTCGGCGGTTCCGGCAACCGGCACCGCCACTTCGGGACGCACCACGGCCGCATCCTTGCGGAAAGCACGGGTGATGTTTCCAAGCAGGGACTTCTTGCGCGTGGTCTCTTCACCGGCCATGTCGCCAAGCGCCGCCCGCGCTGCCTCGGAAGCGGCCTGCGCAGGCGTGCGCACCTGCATCTCGCCCTCCATGGCGTCGGCCAGCAATATTTCGCCTTCGCCGGCCAGCACATCCATGTCGAGGCCCGGCACCTGACGGACCGCGATTTTTTCGTCTTCGGAGCGCACGGCTTCCCCTGCGGAACCAAAGGATTCCAGAGAGCCGAGACGCTCCACGATCTTCAGGAGCGTGTCGTGGATGGCCTCGAAAGTCCGCGCATTGCGATCGTCGGAGCGGCGCGTCAGCGCATCCAGCGTCTTCAGGTCCTGCGCGAGACCGGCAACCGCCGCCTTCTCCGCATCCGCTCCGGCCATGGATTGCACGGCCCGCTCGGCGGCTTCGCGCGCCGCTTCCAGAATGGTATCACGCGTGCCGGCCAGCGATTCCTCGATCTGGCTGAGACGCGGGCTGATGTCCTCCAGATCAGGCAGCGGCGTGCCGGGCTGGGAAAGATGGGCGGACAGTCCCGCCACCTGCGCTTCGAGGCTGCGCATCAGTTCCTGATCGAGGCTGCCGAAGCGTTCTGACGAACCGTCGAGCCGCCGCGAAATCTCGGCAAGCCGAGCCTCAAGGCCGCGTATGGCTTCCTGCCCAGCCGGCTCGCGGCTTTCCAGTTCACGCGCCAGCGCATCGAAACGGGCGTCGATTGCCTCGATGACCTCTCCGCCGTCGAAAGCCGGCATGGCATCGCGCCGGTCGAGCCGCTCCGCGACTTCTTCAAGCCGCCGCTCGAAATCACGGAAGATGATGTTGCCCTGCTCCACGGCGTCGCTCTGGCGCCGCTCAAATGAAAGAGCGAACAGGTCCAGGCGCTGCTCCAGCCCTTCCAGCAGGTGGCTGAGATCGGGCATTTCGGGGCGCTGGCCGACGCGTTCGGCAATCACCGCCATCTGATCGGCGAAGCGCTCCAGCATGTCGACAGGCAGCCGGTTGTCGGCCGCGAGCTCGTCGACACGGAGCGTCAGCAGGCCAAGCCGCTCGATGATTTCAGCCGAGGGGCGATCATGCGCGACCTCCTCGATCTGCTCAGCCAGCGCGGAAATCCTGCTCTCGATCCGCTCAAGGGAAGCAGGATCGAAACCGCTGGTCTTGGCCGCCACGGTCGAAGCGACGATCGCGCGCGAAATCTCGTCCAGCCGTTCGTCGATCAGGCCGAGCGTCTCTTCGCCGGACGAACGGTTCGCGCCCAGCTGGTCGACGGCGACGGAAAGCGTGCGCAGCTTTTCTTCCAGAGAGCGCAGAGAAAGCGACTGCGGCAAGGTATCGACCGCACGGGCGATCTCCTCCAGCCGCTGGTTCAGGATGGAAAAACCTTCCTCGGCCATGCGATTGTCGGCACCGGCCTCGAAACGATCCTCGAAAGCCGTCCAGCGGCGGTCGAATTCGTCCCAGCGGCGATCGACCGCCTGCAGGCTGTCCTCGCGCGCCAGCGTCTCGACCTGTCCCCGGAGCTGTTCCAGTTCCAGACGCAGCATGTTGACGCTGCGGTCGTCGCTCTTGTGGGCCAGTTCCTGCACCACGCCGGAAAGGCGCTCCAGTTCCCGCCCGAAGCGCACGGAACTGCCGGCTCCTTCGCCCGAGCGGACGGACCGGTCGATATCGCGGCGCAGCGTGTCGAATTCACGCTGGAGGCCAACCGTCATCTGCTGGCGCAATTCCTCGCGCAATCCCTGCAACTCGCCGGCGATGCGGCCGGCCATGGCGAGGCCGTCCTCCTGGCCGCGCACGCGATCGATATCGTGGGCGATGGCCTGATAGCTGCGCCCCTGGGACACAGCGGGCCGCTGCCCGGCGCGCGCGGAGCCGACGGCGGCGGCGGCCCAGTGCATGTCGTCGCGCGCCAGCGCGGCGCTGCGTGCGGACTGAGCGGAAAAATCGCGCAGGAATTCGTTCTGCCGAACGCTTCCGGAACGGGGCTGGACATCGGCGCGGCTGCGCTGAAGACGCTCTTCAAGAGCTGCCAGCGACTCGTTGATCTGGTCGAGGGCCGAATGCTGCTTGCGCGGCCGGCCCGCGTTCAACGTGTCGAGATAGGACCTTCTGTTGCTCATCGCGACGCCCGTTTCCTCAAAGCGGCCGGTCGTGACCGGCGTCCCCTTCAAACTCGGTCGGAACGGAAAGCCTGCACGGGCGTTTAAAACCCGCCGCTTGCCCGAAACCGTGAAAACTTCGCTACTGGATAAGCACGGAGGACCGACACACGCACAATTCGCCGAACGTGGTAAACAAGCGGTTAACCGCGGTTAACAAGTCGTCTGTTTGCGGCTGAAAAATGCAGCTTCACCGGTATGAAGGCCCGATACTTGAACCTGGAGGCATTTCCCGCTAATCACAGTTTACGTAAACGTAATAACCAGACTGGCAAGCCGACTTATCGCTGGTGCCGACTCAAGCCGAGGCGGTTCAAGCCGGCTCAGGCCGAAGCCTTCGACGCCAGGCAACAAACATGATCCGGGACTCCCGAATGAAGACGAACGATCTGATTGCCGAACAGGCGACCACCGCAACCGGTGAAATCCACGATTGCGAGGACCTGACCCGCATCGGCGAAATGGCCAGGCACTTCGGCATAACGCTGCGCACGCTGCGTTTCTACGAGGACAAGGGGCTGATCAATCCGCAGCGTGACGGCACCACCCGTCTCTACACGCATCGCGACAAGGCGCGGCTGAAGCTCATCCTTCTCGGCCGCAAGGTCGGTTTCTCCCTGCGCGACGTAAAGCAGATGATGGACCTTTACGATCCGTCAGGCTCCAATGCGCGGCAACTGAAGGTGACGCTGGAAAAGTCGGAGAAGCAGATGGCGCGGCTTCAGAAGCAGCGCGCCCTGCTCGACGAGGCCATCGCAGATCTCGGCGCGGCGATGGAAGATGCGCGGCGCAGGCTGGCCGAACACGCAACCTCCCAGCAAAGCAGCGCTGCCTGAACCGGCGCTGCGCCTGAAAAACCGGCCGGCCTTCGCGGTTTCGGGAAGGCTGTCACGGAGGTTCGCGACGCCGCCGGGGCCGGGCTTCGCCTGCCTGGCGGAAGCCGTCCGGACCATACATCTACAGATAAAGATTTCCTTATATCCGTTGTCGTCCTTCTCGTGATCTGCTAGTCAGCGCAGCAGCTTCGCGCCGTCTGCCGCGTCCGTGGCGGAGCGGCCCGCCGACAGATTCCACTGGAGTGCCATCATGACAGCTGACAAGGACTATGTGGTCGCCGATATCTCGCTTGCCGACTGGGGTCGCAAGGAGATCGAGATCGCGGAAACGGAAATGCCCGGCCTGATGGCCTGCCGCGAGGAATTCGGCCGGAGCCAGCCGCTGAAGGGCGCGCGCATTACCGGCTCGCTGCACATGACCATCCAGACCGCCGTGCTGATCGAGACGCTGACCGCGCTCGGCGCCAAAGTGCGCTGGGCTTCCTGCAACATCTTCTCCACGCAGGACCATGCCGCCGCCGCCATCGCCGCTTCGGGCGTGCCGGTGTTCGCGATCAAGGGCGAGACGCTTGAAGACTACTGGCAGTATACCGACCGCATCTTCCAGTGGGATGACGGCCAGCCTTCCAACATGATCCTCGACGATGGCGGCGATGCCACCATGTATATCCTGCTGGGCGCGCGCGCCGAGGCCGGCGAAAACGTGCTGACCGATCCCGGCAGCGAGGAGGAGGAAATCCTTTTCGCGCAGATCAAGAAGCGCATGGCGGCGACACCCGGCTTTTTCACGAAGCAGCGCGAGGCGATCCGCGGCGTCTCGGAAGAAACCACCACCGGCGTGAACCGCCTTTACCAGCTTCAGAAGAAGGGGCTGCTGCCCTTCCCCGCCATCAACGTCAACGACTCCGTCACCAAGTCCAAGTTCGACAACAAGTATGGCTGCAAGGAATCGCTGGTCGACGGCATCCGCCGCGGCACCGACGTGATGATGGCCGGCAAGGTCGCCGTGGTCTGCGGTTACGGCGACGTGGGCAAGGGCTCGGCCGCTTCGCTCTCCGGCGCGGGCGCGCGCGTCAAGGTTACCGAGGTGGACCCGATCTGCGCATTGCAGGCGGCGATGGACGGCTATGAGGTGGTGACGCTGGAAGACGCGGCTCCTGGCGCCGACATCGTCATCACCACCACCGGCAACAAGGACGTCATCCGCCTCGAACACATGCGCACGATGAAGGACATGGTCATCGTCGGCAATATCGGCCATTTCGACAACGAGATTCAGGTCGCCGCGCTGCGCAACCTGAAATGGACCAATGTGAAGCCGCAGGTGGACATGATCAGCTTCCCGGACGGCAAGCGCATGATCCTGCTTTCCGAAGGCCGCCTGCTCAATCTCGGCAACGCCACCGGCCATCCGAGCTTCGTGATGTCCGCTTCCTTCACCAATCAGGTTCTGGCCCAGATCGAGCTTTACACCAAGGGCGGTGAGTACAAAAACGAAGTCCATGTGCTGCCCAAGCATCTCGACGAGAAGGTCGCCCGCCTGCATCTCGACAAGCTCGGCGCGAAGCTGACCACGCTTTCGGAAGAGCAGGCCTCTTATATCGGCGTCACCCCACAGGGTCCGTTCAAGCCGGAACACTACCGCTATTAACCACAACTGAAACCACCACCACATATAGAGCCGGGCGGCCGACTTTCCGCCCGGTTTTATTTTTGCGCGCAGGCCTGCTTCACGCAGATTCGGCGAGGCGGTATTGTGGGGTGATTCGCGACGCTTCAGCCGGACATGGGTTCGGGGCCCAAAGGCGGGCCAGAGCCGGGGGTTTACCGGCGAGGCGTCCTTGCAAAGGGCGGCGGAGAGGACCACGACATGCCGGGGGAAAACCCGTTTCATGCGGGAAAGGCCGTTACCGGCGGCCACGACTTGTCCAGCGACGGGAAACGCCCGTCATGGCGCCGGCGGCTGCGCGCGGGGCTCATGCCCTGCCGGCTTCTTGCCTCCTCGGCGCTCGTGCTTCCCCTGTCGGCGCTGAGCGCGGACGCACAGACCGCAACGCGGGCGGCCATGCCCATCGGCACGACGGAGGTGATCCAGCTTGCGCTGTCCGTCGGGGTCATGGGCGCGGCCCTCATTTCCGCCATCGTCATGATCCGCGAACGTCATCGCACGATGGCCGAAAACGCGCAGCTTCGCGCCCGCATCGCCGATGTCAACGCAACCCTGCAACGCTCGGACGCCATTCTCAACCTGCGCGACCAGCGGGTCATCGTCTGGCCGGGCGACAACCAGAAGCCCGAACTGGTCGGCACGCTTCCGCCTGAGGCCGGCGCACCGGAAGAGCGGGCTTCATTTCTGGCCTTCGGACGCTGGCTGGCGCCACGTTCCGCTGTCCTGCTCGAACGCGGCATCGCCGCGCTGCGCGAGAAAGGCATCCCCTTCGACATCGTCGCGGAAACGCATGGCGGCGCCACGCTGGAAATTCAGGGCCGCAAGGGGCCGTCTCACACGCTAGTGCGGTTTCTTTCGCTTTCGGACATGCAGCGCGCCCATGCGCGGCTGAAGCTGGAAAACGAGCGGCTTGCCGCCGACCATGAAACGATCGTCAGCCTGCTCGACGCTCTCGAAATGCCGGTCTGGCTGCGGGACGAAAACGGCCGGCTGAAATGGATCAACCGGGCCTATGCCGCTGCCGTCGAGGCTCCCGCGCATGAGGATGCGATCCGCGAGGGCCGCGAATTCCTGGGCGACGGCGCGCGCGCGGCGATTGCCGATCAGCACCGCACGCATCCGGTGTTCGCGCAGACCATGTCCACGGTCATCGAAGGCGACCGCCGCCAGTTCGCCGTGACCGATTACAGCGGCGCGAAGGGGTCTGCCGGCATCGCCTGCGACGTGAGCGCGGTGGAAACGATGCGCGAGGAATTCGAGCGCACAGTGCGCAACCATTCCGACACGCTCGACCACCTCAACACGGCTGTCGCGATCTTCGATACCGAACAGAAGCTGCGCTTCTTCAATCAGGCGTTCCAGAAGCTGTGGTCGCTCGACCTGTCCTTCCTGCACAGCGCCCCGGACAATGCATTGCTGCTCGACCGGCTGCGCAGCGAAGGCAAGATCGCCGAACAGCCGGAATGGCGGCGCTGGAAGGAAAACCTGCTCGGCGCCTATCGGGCGGTCGAAACGCAGGAGCACTGGTGGCACCTGCCCGACGGCAAGACCATCCGCGTCGTCGCCAATCCGCAGCCCAAGGGCGGCGTGACCTGGCTGTTCGAGAACCTGACCGAGAAGATCGATCTGGAAAGCCGTTACCAGACCGCCGTGCGCGTGCAGGGCGAGACGCTCGACAACCTGGCCGAGGGCGTGGCCGTGTTCGGGCCGGACGGGCGCCTGCGCCTTTCCAATCCGGCGTTTGCCGCGCTCTGGGGGCTGGAGGAAAGCCTTGTCGCGCCGAATGTCCATGTCGCTTCGGTGCGCGCGGTCTGCGACAGCCGGGCCAAGGACAGCCCCAAGGACAGCCCATGGGGCGGTTTCGTCGCCGCCATCACCGGCTTCGACGAGGAGCGCAGCAACTGGCACGGGCTGGTGGAACTGAATGCGGGCAGCGTGCTGCGCTACGCCGTCATCCATCTGCCCAACGGGCAGGTGATGACCACCTTCGTGGACGTGACCGACAGCGTCAATGTCGAGCGGGCGCTGAAGGAAAAGAACGAAGCCCTGCTGAAATCCGACCAGATCAAGAACGAATTCGTGCAGCACGTCTCCTATGAGCTGCGCTCGCCGCTCACCAACATCATCGGCTTCACCGAATTGCTGTCGCTGCCGGCCACCGGGCCGCTGTCGCCGCGCCAGCGCGAATATCTGGAACATATCGGCTCGTCGTCATCGGTGCTGCTCACCATCGTCAACGACATTCTCGATCTTGCCACCGTCGATGCCGGCATCATGCAGCTCGACATCACCGAGGTCGACGTCAACAACGCCATCACGGCTGCCGCCGAGCTGGTTTCCGAACGGCTTCAGGAACATGCCATCAAGCTCTCGGTCGATGCCGCCGCCGCGCCGCGGACCCTGAAGGGCGACGAGGTGCGGGTCCGGCAGATCCTCTACAACCTGCTGACCAATGCGGCCAACTATGCCCCCGAAGGCAGCACGGTGCGGCTCACCTGCCGGCAAGCGCCCGGCGGCGTCGAATTTTCCGTGCATGACGACGGGCCGGGCATGCCGCCCGACGTGCTGGATCTGGTGTTCCACCGCTTCGAATCGCGCGTCAATGGCGGCCGCAGGCGGGGTGCCGGCCTTGGCCTGTCGATCGTGAAGAGCTTTGTCGAACTGCATGGCGGCCAGGTGCGCATCGAAACCGGAGCCGGACAGGGAACCACGGTGGTCTGCATCTTCCCCGAAACGCCGGCAGATATGCGCGACGCCGCGGAGTAGCCCGACATGGATGCCTCCCCTATCGAGGTGGCGCTTGGCGACGAGGCGGCGACACAACGGCTTGGCGAGGACCTCGCCATGGCCGTGCGGCCGGGCGACGTGCTTGCCCTGCATGGCGATCTCGGCGCCGGCAAATCCACGCTGGCGCGGGCGCTGATCCGCGCCATCGCCGACGATGCGCAGATGGAGGTGCCGAGCCCCACCTTCACGCTGGTGCAGAGCTATGACACGCGCTTTCGCGTCCACCATTTCGATCTCTATCGCCTCGGCCATGAGGACGAGCTGGACGAGCTCGGCTTCGAGGAAGCCTTTGCGGATGGCGTGGCTCTGGTGGAATGGCCGGAGCGCGCCGGCAGTCGCCTGCCGGACAGTGCCGTCACGGTCGAACTCATTCACGAGGGCGAAGGCCGCCGCGCCCGCATTTCCGGCGCCGAGGAGGCGATGGCGCGGATCGGGCGTTCGCTCGCCATGCGCGCCTTCCTGCAAAACGCCGGCTGGGGCAGCGCGCAGCGCCGCCATCTCACCGGCGACGCCTCGGCGCGTTCCTACGAGACGGTGCGTCTCGAAGGCGAGGCGCAACGCATCCTGATGAATTCGCCGCCGCTGGCAATGGGGCCGCCGGTGCGCGACGGCAAGCCCTATGCCGAGATCGCCCATACCTCGAAAACCGTGTCCGCTTTCGTCGCCATCGACAAGGCGCTGCGCGCGGCCGGCATCTGCGCCCCGGAGATTTACGCGCAGGATCTCGACGACGGCTTCCTGCTGATCGAGCATCTGGGCAGCACCGGCGTGCTGGACGAGGCGCGCAATCCCATAGCCGAACGCTATGTCGCGGCGGCCGAACTGCTGGCCGGCATGCATGGCCGTCCGTGGTGTCCTCATATCGAAATCGCGCCCGGCATTGTCTATGACGTGCCGCCCTTCGACCGCGACGCCATGCTGATCGAGGTCGATCTGCTGGTCGACTGGTATGTGCCGGCGGTCACCGGCAAGCCGGCGGACGATGTCCTGCGCGCCCGCTACCGGCGGATATGGAACGCCGCGCTCGACCGCATCGAAGGTTTTGAACCCACGCTGATGCAGCGCGACTATCATTCGCCGAACCTGATCTGGCGGGCCGAGCGCAGCGGACAGGACCGGCTGGGCGTCATCGATTTCCAGGATGCGCTTGTAGGTCCCACCGCCTACGACCTCGCTTCGCTGGCCATGGATGCGCGCGCCACCGTGCCGCGCGACTTGGAACAGGCAACGGTAAACGCCTATCTTGCCCGACGCCGCGCTGCCGGGCCTTTCGACGAGGCCGCTTTTCTGGAAGCCTATGCGCTGATGGCGGCGCAGCGGAACTCGAAAATCCTCGGCATTTTCGTGCGCCTGCATCGCCGCGACGGCAAGCCCGGCTATCTGAAACACCTGCCGCGCATCCGCGACTATCTGCGCCGCGCGCTCGCTCATCCGGCTCTTGCCCCGATGCGCGCCTTCTACGAGGAACAGGGCTTTCTTGAGGAGCGCGAACTGTGACGGGTCCAAAGACGGCGATGGTGCTTGCCGCCGGGCTCGGAACGCGCATGCGCCCGATCACCGACACGCTGCCGAAGCCGCTGGTGGAGATCGCCGGGCGCACGCTGCTCGACCGCGGGCTGGACGCGCTGGCGGGGGCGGGTGTGGATAAGGCCGTGGTCAATGTCCATCACCTGGGTTCCATGATCGCGGCGCACGCAGCCCGGCGCACAAGCCCGCGCATCGTCATTTCCGACGAGAGCGACAGGCTGCTCGACAGCGCCGGCGGCATCGTCAGAGCCCTGCCGGAACTGGGGCCGGACCCGTTCTACATCCTCAATGCCGACACTTTCTGGATCGAGCGCGGCACGCCGGAGCTTGAGCGCCTGGCCGCGACGTGGGACGATACAAGCATGGACATATTGCTCATGCTCGCCGATCCGGCCCGCTCCACCGGTCATAGCGGCTCCACAGACTTTCTGCTTGCCGAAGACGGCAGGCTGGCGCGCGGACGCAGCCACCCCGAGGGGCTGATCTACGGCGGCGCGGGCATCGTCCATCCCCGCATCTTCAAAGGGGCCGAAGCGGAACCGCATTCGCTCAACCTTTATTTCGACCGCACTATTGCCGGAGGCCGCCTGTTCGGCATGGCCATGAACGGCCACTGGATCACCGTCGGCACACCGGATGCCATCGCCCCCGCAGAGGCGGCGCTGCGGCAAATTCCGGCCGGGGCGGCATGAGCGGCGCGCCGCGCGTTCTTTCGATCCCGCCCGGAGCGCCGTTCCTGCCGACACTGGCTTCGACGCTGTTGTCGGGAGAACTGGTTCCGGGTTTCCGCTTCGACGGCGATCCGCTGGCGCTGGCCGATGTCACCATCTATGTGCCGACGCGCCGCGCCGCGCGCGCCCTGCGAACCGAATTCATGGAGCTGATGGGCGGACGCGCCGCCATCCTGCCCACCGTGCGGCCGCTCGGCGAATTCGACGAGGACGAGGCGCTGTTCGAGACCGATGCGCCTGAAAATCCCGCAGCACTCGACCTTGCCCCGCCCATCGCCCCGACCGAACGCCTTTTGCTGCTGGCCGTTCTGGTGCGCGCGTGGAAACAGCGGCTGCCAGCCGAAGTGGCCGCCCGTTTCGCCGAAGAGATCATGGTTCCCGCCTCCGCCGCCGACGCCATCTGGCTGGCGCGCGATCTGGCCGACCTGATGGACGAGGTGGAAACGGAAGGCTCCGACTGGGCAAAGCTCGCCGGGCTCGTCACCGGCAATCTCGCCGGGTGGTGGCAGGTGACGCTGGATTTCCTGGGCATCGCCAGCCAGCACTGGCCGCTGATCCTCGCCGAGCGCGACCGTTCCAATCCCGCAGCGCATCGCAGCGCCCTGATCCGCTTCGAAACGCAACGTCTTCACCGCAAACCGCCCGCAGGCCCGGTAATCGCCGCCGGCTCGACCGGCTCGATCCCGGCCACGGCTGAACTGCTGAAGGTGATTGCCCGCCTGCCCAACGGCGCGGTGGTTCTGCCGGGGCTCGATGCAACGCTCGATGTGCCTTCGCTCGCCGCCATCTCCGCGCCCGATGCCCGCCCCGCGCTGCTCGGCCATCCGCAATACGGCCTGATCAAGCTGGCAAACAAGATCGGCGTCGCCCGAGACGAGATCGTGCCGCTCGGAACGCCGTCCTCCGCGCTTGACCTGCGCAACGCAATCGTCAGCGAAGCGCTGCGCCCGGCCGATACGACGGAGTTGTGGCCGCAAATGCGCGCACGCTTCAACGATGTTGACATGACGGCAGCCCTTGAGGGCGTGACCGTGCTGGAAGCGCCCAACGAGCGCGACGAGGCGACCGCCATCGCGGTGGCGCTGCGCCATGCGGTCAGCGTTCCCGGCAAGCGGGCGGCGCTGGTAACGGGCGACCGGGCGCTGGCCCGGCGCGTCGCGGCCGAGTTGCTGCGCTTCGGCATCAAGGCCGACAATTCCGGCGGCACGCCGCTTGCCAACACGCCGCCCGCGGCACTGTTGCGCCTTGCTGCACAAGCCGCGTTCCGGCCCGGCGATCCGCTGCCTTTGCTGGCGCTGGTCAAGCATCCGCTGCTGTCGCTGGGCATGGAGCGCGCGCCGGTGCGCCACGCCGCCGAGCTGATCGAGCTTGCCGCGCTGCGCGGCGGCACCGGACGCCCTGACATCGCCACCCTGCCAGACCTGTTCGAGCGACGGCGGGCCGCGCCCGGCGACGGCGGGCGCGAGCCGTTCTGGTTCGCCCGCTTTCCGGCGCGGCGCATCGAAGAGGCGACTGGCGTTGCCGACAAGCTCGTCGAGGCGCTCGCGCCCCTGCTTGAACTGCGCGGCCGCACCGATCCTGGCGTGCCCGCTTTCGCGCAGGCAAGCACGCAGGCGCTGGAGGCGCTGGGCCGTCAGGCCGACGGCAGCGTCACCGCCCTTTATGCCGGGGACGCCGGCCATAAGCTGGCGCAGGTCCTGCGCGATCTGGTGGCCGCCCAATCGCCCTTCACCTTCGCCGCTGACGAATGGCCGGACGTGCTCGACGCCCTGCTCGCCCCTGAAACGGTGAAGCCGCGGCAGGGAACCGATCGCGCCATCGCCATCTGGGGCGCGCTTGAGGCGCGGCTTCAGCATGTCGACACGCTGGTCGTCGGCGGGCTCAACGAAGGGGTGTGGCCGCGCAAGCCGGAGAGCGACCGCTTCATGTCGCGGCTGATGAAGGGCGGGCTCGACCTCGAACCGCCGGAGCGGCGCATCGGCCTTGCCGCTCATGATTTCCAGATGGCGATGGGCACACAGAAAGTGGTGCTGGCGCGCGCGCTGCGCTCCGGCGATGCGCCTGCCGTGCCCTCGCGCTGGCTGCAACGCCTGCTCACCTTCACCGGCAAGGATCAAGCCGCCGTGATGCGCCGGCGCGGCGACCGGCTGCTTTCATGGGCGCGCGCGCTGGATGACGCGCCGCGCATCGACTTCGCCCCGCGCCCCTGCCCCGCACCGCCCATAGACGTGCGGCCGAAGCATTTTTCCGTGACGGAAATCGAGACGCTGCGGCGCGACCCTTACGCGATCTATGCCCGCCGCATCCTTGGCCTCCACGCGCTCGATCCGGTGATCCGCGATCCGGGCGCTGCCGAGCGCGGCACGCTGTTCCACGCCATATTGCATCGTTTTTCCACCGCCGCCGATCCTTCCGCGCCGGATGCGCTGGAAAAACTGTTGCAGGCGGGCCGCGATTGTTTCGCCGATGCCGAACTGCCGGAAGATGTCGAGGCGGTGTGGTGGCCGCGTTTCGAGACATTGGCCGCCAACATCATCGCATGGGAGCGCGGCCGCTTCGACGTGCTGTCGCGCCATGCCGAGGCACGGGCTGAAAAAACGGCTATCGGCGCCACCGGCGTGACGCTGTCCGGCTATGCCGACCGGGTCGATCTGCTCACCGGCGACATGGCCGACATTCTCGATTACAAGACCGGCTCCTCACCCTCCAGGGCGCAGGCGCATACGCTGCTGGCCCCGCAGCTTGCGCTGGAAGCGGCGTTGCTCAGGCGCGGTTCGTTCCGCGATCTGGGCAGCCGCGAACCGGCCGACCTCGCCTTCATCCGCCTGCGCGCCAATGGCGAGGTGGAGCCCGAATCCATCCTCAAACACGGCAGGGCGATCCGCTCCGGCCCGGAACTGGGCGAAGATGCATGGGCGCGGCTGGAAAAACTGATCTGCCATTACGCCAACCCGGCCACCGGATATCTGTCGCGCGCATTGCCGTTCCGCGAGGGCGAGACGGATGGCGACTACGACCATCTGGCGCGCGTGCTGGAATGGTCGGCCGGGGGAGATAGCGCGGGCGAAGGGGGTGAGGAATGAAATATCCGATCCCCACCGGCACGGCACTTGCGCAGGCCCGCGCCTCCGATCCGGCCAATTCGGCCTGGGTGTCGGCCAATGCCGGCTCGGGCAAGACGCATGTGCTGGCCCAGCGCGTCATCCGGCTTCTGCTGCGCGGCACCGAGCCGTCGAAAATCCTGTGCCTGACCTATACGCGCGCGGCAGCCGCCAACATGTCGAACCGCGTCTTTTCCACGCTGTCGGAATGGACGGCGCTCGACGAGGCCGAGCTTGCGAAACGCATCGAAACCATGGACGGAAGGCATCCGGACGCCGCAACCCTGCAACGGGCGCGGCGCCTGTTCGCCGAGGCGCTGGAGACGCCGGGCGGGCTGAAGATCCAGACCATCCACGCCTTCTGCGAGGCGGTGCTGCATCAATTCCCGCTGGAGGCGAACATCGTCGCCCATTTCCAGATGGTCGACACGCAGATGGAACAGGCGCTGGTGGCGGCGGCGCGGCGCGACATGATCGCCGGCGCGGTTGGCGGCGCAAGCGCGGACCTGGCCGAAGCCTTCGCCACCGTGCTTGCACGCGGCGGCGAAACCGGGCTCGACGCGCTGCTGTCCGAAATCGTGGGCAAACGCGAGGCGCTGCGCGAATTCCTTGGCAGGATCGGCGGAACGGCTTCAGGCTTCGCACCACTTTTCGCGGAATTCGACTTCAGCGCCGGGGACAAAGAGACCGATATCGCCATGGCGGTCTGGCCCCTGCCCGGTTTCGAGCCCGCCTATATGGCGACGCTCGACGAGCTTTCGCTGCAACTGGGCGCCAATCGCGCGCGCGGCTCGCTCGTGGACGATGCGCTGATCGCCTTCGCCGAGCCCGACCCGATGCTGCGCCTTGCCGCCTTGCAGAAATCCTTTCTCGGGGGCAAGGGCGACGCCTACAAGCCGGACTGGCTGTTCTCCAGGGCGCTGCTTGGCGCGATGCCCGACCTGCCCGAGCGCTATCTCGCCGCCACCGAGGCGATCGTCGCCGCCTGCGACCGGCTGGCGCTCTACCGCATGGTGAAGGGCACCACTTCGGCGCTTGTCATCGCCGACTGGCTGATCCGCCGCTATGAGGAGCTGAAGCGGGCGCGCGGCCTGCTCGACTTCAACGATCTCATCACCCGCACCGTCAAGCTGCTGAAGCGCCCGGAAGCCGGCGCGTGGGTGCAATACAAGCTCGATCAGGGCATCGACCACATTCTGCTCGACGAGGCGCAGGACACCAGCCCCGAGCAATGGGACGTGGTGAAGAAACTGGCCGAGGAATTCTTCTCCGGCGAGAGCGCCCGCGAGAACATCCTGCGCACCATCTTCGCCGTGGGCGACGAAAAACAGTCGATCTACTCCTTTCAGGGCGCGGCCCCGGACTCCTTCGCGGAAAGCAAGGACGAGTTTGCAATTCGCGTTCGGGATGCGGGGCGCGAATTCGCCGATCTGAAACTCACCTTCTCCTTCCGTTCCAGCGAGGACGTGCTGCGGGCGGTGGACCGCGTGTTCGCCGACGCCGGGGTGCGGCGCGGCATCAGCCACGACCCGGAGCCGCTCGACCACAAGGCGATCCGCAACGATGCGCCGGGCTATGTGGACGTGTGGCCGACGCTGGGCGCCGATCAGGTGGAGGAACCGGACGACTGGACGCTGCCGGTCAATCACGCCAGCGCGCCAGCGGTGCGCGTGGCCGAACATGTCGCCGCCGCCATCAAGGGCTGGCTGGACAAGGGCGAAATCCTTGAAGGCAAGGGCCGCCCGCTGCGGGCCGGCGACGTGCTGGTGCTGGTGCGCAAGCGCGACCGCTTCATTCATGCTTTGTCGAAGAGCCTGAAGGAAAAGGGCGTGCCGGTGGCCGGCGCGGACCGCCTCAGCCTGCCCGGCCACATCGCGGTGAAGGACCTTGCAGCCCTCGGCCGCTTCCTCGTCCAGCCGCAGGACGATCTGTCGCTGGCCGCCGTGCTGCGCTCGCCGATCTTCGACCTGCCCGAACAGCGCCTGTTCGATCTCGCGGCGGGGCGCGAACGCAGCGTTTCGCTGATCCAGTCGCTGCGCCGCCAGGCGGAGGCGGACAAGCCGCTTGCCACCATTGCCGAAACTCTCGAACGCTGGGCGAGCGAAGCCGCCTTCAAGCCGGTGTTCGAGTTCTATGCCGGCATTCTGGCGCGCGACGGGGTGCGCCGCAACATGATCGCGCGTCTCGGTCCCGAAGCCGGCGAAATACTGGACGAATTCCTGAATTTCTGCCTCGCGGAAGAGCGCACCGGCCTGCCCGGCCTCGATTCCTTCCTCTCCACTCTGGAGAATGCCGGCCCCGAAGTGAAGCGGGAGATGGACCAGAGCCGCGACGAGGTGCGCATCATGACCGTGCACGCCTCCAAGGGGCTCGAAGCGCCGGTGGTGTTTCTCGTCGATGGCGGCGCGCGCGCCTTCAGCGACCAGCATCTGCCGCGCCTGATGCCGTTCGCAAGCTCCGGCCGGTTCTGGCGCGGCCGCGGTTATCTGTGGCGCTCCGGTGCCGAGGTCGCCAACACCGTCTCGCGCGGGGCGGCGGAGAAGGCGAAGGAACTGGCCGACGACGAATATCGCCGCCTGCTCTATGTCGCCATGACGCGCGCCGAGGACCGGCTGATCGTCGCCGGCTATCACGGCAAGCGCGAACCGGGCGACGGCACCTGGCACCGGATCGTGTCCCGCGCGCTGACCACGGCGCCTGAAACGCGCGAGCTGGCGCATCCCGTCACCGGCGATACCGTGCATCGTTTCCACGCCACCGGCCTGCCGCCGCTGACGCCAGCGCCAGCCGAGACGGCGCGGGCCGACGACAGTTTTGCCGCCTTCCCGCAGCACCTCTTCGACAGGCTGGACGACGATGAGGAACTGCCGCGCCCGCTTTCGCCCTCCGGTGCGTCGGCGCTGATCGGGGAAGACGGGATCGAGCCGCTTCCCGACCCGCGCTCGCCGGTGCTGGAAGCGAATGATGAACCTTCGCTGGCCATCGCGCGCGGCCTCGCCACCCACAAGCTGTTGCAGATGCTGCCCGGCATTGCTGTCGGCAAGCGGGAGGAGGCGGGCAGGCGCTATCTGGCCCGTTCCGGCGCTGGCTGGCAGCAGTCCGAGCGCGAGCGCGTGCTTGGATCCGTGCTGGAGGTGCTCGGCGATGCACGTTTTGCCCCCATTTTCGCCGAAAGCTCCCGCGCCGAGATCGCGCTCATGGGAAGCCTGAAGGTGAAGGGCAGGCAGCGCTCCGTATCGGGCAAGATCGACCGGCTGGCGGTAACAGGCGAGCGGGTTCTGATCGTCGATTACAAGACCAATCGCCCGCCGCCTGCCACGCTGGCGCAGGTGCCGGAGGCCTATGTTTTGCAGCTCGGGCTTTACCGGGAGCTCCTGAAACCGCTCTATCCCGGGCGGGAAATCGCGGCGGCCCTGCTGTTTACCGAAACGCCCCGCATCATCGAACTGCCAGGGGAGGTCATGGACGCCGCCCTTGCCCGACTCACTCTGTCATGAGACAAGCGTGGCCCTGTCGTGAGACAAGCGCGGCCCCGTCGTGAGACAAGCGCGGCCCCGTCGTGAGACAAGCGCGGCCCCGTCGTGAGACAAGCGCGGCCCCGTCGTGAGACAAGCGCGGCCCCGTCGTGAGACAAGCGCGGCTTGAATCTGGCCGGCTTCGCCGCCACATAACGTTGAGTTGAACAACCGAAAGGACTTTCGCATGGCAACCGTCAAGGTCGACAAGGGCAACTTCCAGTCGGACGTGCTCGACGCCAAGGAACCCGTCGTGGTGGATTTCTGGGCTGAATGGTGCGGTCCGTGCAAGATGATCGGCCCATCGCTGGAAGAGATTTCCAACGAGCTTGGCGGCAAGGTCAAGATCGCGAAGCTGAACATCGACGAGAACCCGGAGCTTGCCGCCCAGTTCGGCGTTCGCTCCATTCCCACCCTGATGATCTTCAAGGGCGGCCAGGTTGCCGACACCAAGGTGGGTGCGGCTCCAAAGACCGCGCTGTCGCAGTGGATCAACGGCGCTGTCGCCTGATCCCAACCGGATATCAAGACAAAAGCCCGGCCAGCGTGCCGGGCTTTTGTTTGTCTGGCGCGTTTCCAGGAAAAGTGGAAACACTTTTCCGGTTCGCAAACGCGACAAAATAAAGACCTGGAGCCGTTCGGCGATTGCGTGAAACCATGAACGCTCTGGGCCATCAGGCCCGATGGTCGATCCGCATCCGGCCCGAAAAAATGGTTCAGGTTGGCGGGGTTCCGTTTTCGGCCAGAACGGCACCGACCAGATAGAGCGAGCCGCCGATGAGAATGCGTGGCGGCGCCTCGGATTCCTGCCAGTTATCGCGCATCAGCAACAGCGCGTTCGCCACCGAGCTGACCGGTTCGGCCGACAGGCCCGCTTCACTGGCGCGCACGGCCAGTTCGTCATTGTCCACGCTGGCCTCGCTGAAATCCACCGGCACGGTGTAGACGTGTTTCACCAGCCCGTTGAACGCGTGGAAATAACCGCCCTGATCCTTGGTGTTGATCATGCCCGCGATCATGAACAGCGGGCGCGGATCCTTCTGCTCCAGCTCCGCCAGAGCTTCCGAAATGACGATGCCTGCGCCGGGATTGTGACCGCCATCCACCCAGATTTCCGCTCCCGCCGGCGCCAGCTCCATCAGCTTGCCATGCGGCAGATTTTGCATCCGGCCAGGCCATGAGGCCGTCGTCATGGCGCGGTCGATGGCATTTTCGCGCGGATCGAAACCGGCCGCCTTGACCGCCGCAACGGCCGCTGAAGCATTGGCGAGCTGATGGCGGCCGGTCATGCGCGGCAGGGAAAGATCCATGAGGCCATCCCCGTCCTGATAGACCATCCGGCCATGTTCCGCGAAGGCGAGAAAGTCCTGCCCGTAGACCCGCGTCGGGCAGCCGAGACGGGCCGCCGTATCGATCAGAACCTCAAGGGCCGCCTCATGCGGCTGGGACCCGATCACCACCGGGCACCCCTGCTTGATGATGCCGGCCTTTTCGGCTGCGATCAGTTCGACGCGGTCGCCAAGATAGGCTTCATGATCCATGGAAACCGGCATGATCACGGAAGCGGCGGGCCTTGAAATGACGTTGGTGGCGTCGAAACGGCCGCCAAGGCCGACTTCCATGACCACCACATCGGCCGGATGCTCGGAAAACAGCAGGAACCCGACCGCCGACAGGATTTCGAACACGGTGATCTGCTGCCCGTCATTGGCTTTCGCCACGCGCGCGACCGCTTCGGCCAGCGTTGCATCGTCGACGAGGCGGCTGCCGCCATCGGCGGCGATGCGATAGCGTTCGTGCCAGTTGACGAGATGCGGCGAGGTGTGGGTGTGGACCAGCAACCCCTGCGCTTCGAGAATGGCGCGGGTGAACGCCGCGCAAGAACCCTTGCCATTGGTGCCGGCGATGTGGATCGCCGGCGGCATATGATCCTGCGGGTTGCCCAGTCTGTCGAGCAGCCGCGACACACGCTCCAGCGAAAGGTCGAAACCTTTCGGATGCAGCGTCATCAGATGTTCGATCTCGCGCTCGGCGGAAAGCGTGTTCATGCCGCGCGATCAGGCCTGCGGCCGGGCTTCAGGGGCGGCAGGAGCCGGCGGCGGAGGCAGGTCAGCGGCCTGTTCCGGCCGCGCTTCCGGCTTCTTGAGCAGCAGCTTCAGCAGATTGGCGACCGTCTTCTTCATTTCCAGACGCGACACCACCATGTCCACCATGCCGTGCTCCATCAGATATTCGGCGCGCTGGAAGCCCTCGGGCAGCTTCTCGCGAATGGTCTGCTCGATGACGCGCGGGCCGGCAAAGCCGATCAGCGCGCCGGGTTCGGCGATATGCACGTCGCCCAGCATGGCGTAGGAAGCGGTCACACCGCCGGTGGTCGGGTTGGTCAGCACCACGATATAGGGAAGCCCGGCCTCCTTCAGGCGGTCGACGGCGACGGTGGTGCGGGCAAGCTGCATCAGCGACAGTATGCCTTCCTGCATGCGCGCGCCGCCCGAAGCGGCAAACAGCACCAGCGGCTTGCGGCTCTGGCGCGCGGCGTCGAACGCATGGATGATCGCCTCGCCCGCCGCAAGGCCGAGCGAGCCGCCCATGAAGGCGAAATCCTGAACCGTCGCGACAACAGGCAATCCATCGATCTTGCCGGTGGCATTGAGGATGGCGTCGTCCATGCCGGTCTTGGCCTTGGCGTCCTTCAGGCGGTCGACATAGCGCTTCTCGTCACGGAATTTCAGCGGGTCCTGAACGACCCTGGGGCTCTCCAGAACCTCATAGCCGCCGCCATCGAAGAAGAATTTCAACCGCTCCCTGGCGGCGATCTTCATATGATAGCCGGAGGCGGGGATCACGAACTGGTTCTCTTCCAGATCCTTGTGGAAGACCATCTCGCCCGATTCCGGATCCTTGATCCACAGGTTTTCGGGCATTTCGCGCCGCCCGAGCATCGAATTGATCTTCGGGCGGACGTAGTTGGTGATCCAGTTCATCGTTCGGCTCCTGACCGCGACCTGCTTCTGTTTGGGTTAGGGCAACTATTCGGCGGCAGCAAGGCGGGCCTGACGCACGCCCTGTGCAAGGCCGGAAACCAAAGTCGCGACCGCCTCGGCCGGATCGGCGGTGCGCTTGCCGTCCGCGCCCAGCACATTGGCCACCGCATTGACGATGGCCGTGCCGACCACCACGCCGTCAGCCGACGCGCCGATGGTGCGGGCCTGCTCGGCCGTCTTCACGCCGAAGCCGACACAGACCGGCAGATCGGTGTGCTGCTTGATGCGCTTGACCGCGTCGGAGACCTTGCCGGTATCGGCCAGCGCCGAACCGGTAATGCCGGTCATCGACACGTAGTAGACGAAGCCGGAGGTGTTTTGCAGCACCTTGGGCAGCCGCTTGTCATCGGTCGTGGGCGTGGCGAGACGAATGAAATTGACGCCCGCTTTCAGCGCCGGAACGCACAGTTCCTCGTCCATTTCAGGCGGCAGGTCGACCACGATCAGCCCATCGATGCCGGATGCCTTCGCATCGGCCAGGAAGCGGTCCACACCGTAGATGTAGATGGGATTGTAATAGCCCATCAGCACGATCGGGGTTTCGTCGTCGTTCTTGCGGAAGTCGGCGGCCATTTGCAGGGTGCGCACCAGCGTCTGCCCGCCCTTCAGCGAGCGCAGGCCGGCGGCCTGAATGGCCGGGCCATCGGCCATCGGATCGGAGAACGGCATGCCCAGTTCGATGATGTCGGCACCGGAGCGCGCCAGCGCCTTCATGATCGACAGGGAGGTGTCGTAGTCGGGGTCGCCGCCCATGAAATAGGTGACGAGCGCGGGACGGCCCTCTTCTTTCAGCTTCGCCATGCGGCGGTCGATGCGGGTGTCGGTCATTTCAGAGCTCCATGCCCATCATCGTTGCCACGGTGTGCACGTCCTTGTCGCCACGTCCGGACAGGTTGACGATGACGATCTGGTCCTTGTCCATCGACGGGGCGATCTTGATGGCGTGCGCGATGGCATGCGCCGATTCCAGCGCCGGGATGATGCCTTCGGTGCGGGTGCAGAGCTGGAACGCCTCCAGCGCCTCGTCATCGAGAACCGGCACATATTCGACCCGGCCGGTGTCGCGCAGCCAGCTGTGCTCGGGGCCGACGCCCGGATAGTCGAGACCGGCGGAAACGGAATGGCCGTCGATGATCTGGCCATCCTCGTTCTGGATCAGATAGGTGCGGTTGCCGTGCAGCACGCCGGGCCGGCCCGCATTCATCGAAGCGCAATGCTCGACGCCGTCGAGGCCGCGGCCGCCGGCTTCGATGCCGATGATGCGAACGTCCTTGTCGTCGAGGAAGGGATGGAACAGGCCGATGGCGTTGGAGCCGCCGCCGACGGCGGCGATGAGCACATCGGGAAGGCGGCCTTCCTGCTCCAGCACCTGCGCGCGCGCTTCCGTGCCGATCACCGACTGGAAATCGCGCACCAGTTCCGGGTAGGGATGCGGACCGGCGGCGGTGCCGATCAGGTAATAGGTATCCTCGACATTGGTGACCCAGTCGCGCAGGGCCTCGTTCATCGCATCCTTGAGCGTGCCGTGACCCGATTCCACAGGCCGCACCTCGGCGCCCAGAAGCTTCATGCGGAACACGTTCGGGCTTTGGCGCGCCACGTCGGTGGCGCCCATGTAGACGACGCATGGCAGATTGAAGCGGGCGGCGACGGTGGCGGAGGCAACGCCATGCTGGCCGGCGCCCGTCTCGGCAATGATGCGCGTCTTGCCCATGCGTTTGGCAAGAAGGATCTGGCCAAGGCAATTGTTGATCTTGTGCGAGCCCGTGTGGTTCAGGTCCTCGCGCTTGAAATAGATTTTCGCGCCGCCCAGATGCCGGGTCAGCCCCTCGGCGAAATAAAGCTTCGACGGGCGGCCCGCATAAAATGTGGAGAGCGCCTGAAGCTCGGCCCTGAATTCAGGATCGGTCCTGGCCTTGTTCCATTCGGCTTCGAGTTCGAGGATCAGCGGCATCAGGGTTTCGGCCACGAACCGTCCCCCGAAAATGCCGAACATGCCCTGCTCGTCAGGACCGGTCCGGAAGGAATTTGGCATGGCCGGCTGATTCATCGCCGATCTCCTCGGGCAAAAGGCTGCGGTTCAGGCGGCACGGTCGTCGCGCGCGGCTGCAACCGCCTTGAAAAAAGCTTCGATGAGCGCCGTATCCTTGACGCCGGGCTCACTTTCGACGCCAGACGATATGTCGATGCCGGGCGGGTTAGCAAGCCGCAGGGCCTCTGCGATATTGGCAGCGTCGAGCCCGCCGGAAAGCATGTAATCGACGCCAGCGTCAAGCCCGGCAAGGATGGTCCAGTCGAAACGAACGCCGTTTCCGCCCGGAAGCGCGGAGCCCGGCGGCGGCTTTGCGTCGAACAGGAAGCGGTCGGCGATGCCGCGATAAGGCCCGATGCGCGCCAGATCCGGCGCATCATGAATGGCGAAGGCCTTCATCACCGGCAGCGAATAGCGCGCCTTCACCTGCGCCACACGTTCCGGGCTTTCCGAGCCGTGAAGCTGGAGCATGTCGGGGGCCATCGCATCGGCAATGGCATCCAGAAAGGCGTCATCGGCATCGACGGTAACGGCGACCGCCACGGCCCTGTTTCGCGCCAGGGCACGCAAGCCGCCGGCTTGCGGCGGGGTTACGTTGCGGGGACTTCCGGGGAAAAAAACAAACCCGACATGGCTGGCGCCGCTGTCGATGGCCGATGCCAGCGCCGCCTCCGTCTTCAGCCCGCAGATCTTGATATCCAGTGCCATGGCGGGGACTTGGCACGAAACGGGCCCCGAGTCGAGACAAAGCCGCCTTCTGCCGGCCGCCGGCAAGGCGGAGCCGGGGTGCCGCCGCCCGAACGGGGTCGGGGCATCCCGTCTCGACGGCCTGTTTCGGGAACGACCTGCTTGGGAAAGGCACGGAGCGTGCGCCCGGTTGCACATGGCCATCGCCGGGCATGGGGATCGGCGCGGTCTCCCAGGCAGGAGATGGAAATTCAGGTTTGCGCGGGTCACGGCCGCGCTCTGGGGCCGGCCATCCCGCACCGGCGGCATTCCACGCAAAAAAGAAGAAGGCCGGGAAGCGACGCCGCCCGGCCTTCCGGTCTGAAAAATCCCGAGCAGCCTACTTGGTGTAGATCGGCTCCGGCACATAGACCGCAGTTTCCGGCTGGGCGCACTGGGTGGCGCCGCCACCGAAATTATAGCGCAGGCCAGCTCGGACCTCATGGGTATTGAAGCCCTTGTCGAAGCCCGGACCAGCGCCGTTATATTCGAACATGCGCCCGCCCTCGATGCGGCTGAAGCGATAGCCGGCGTCGATCATCGTTTTTTCGGTCAGGCAATAGGATGCGCCGGCCATAAGCGCATAGGCAAACCGCCAGTTCTTGCTGCCCTTGTGAACGGCGTAGCCGACATTGGCGTCATTTTCCAGGTCACCCCACCTTATGTGGGCGCTGCCGATGCCTGCGCCGACATAAGGCGTCAGCCCGTTCCAGGTGCCGAGATCGGCATAGGCGTTGGCAAGCAGCAGAAGTGCGGACATTTTTGCGCGGTCGACGGACTGGCAGGGGATGGTTGTGCTGCCGCAACCATAATTGCCATTATCGGACGTGCTGCCCCTGAACTTGGATTTGGACCAGTAATCGAGCGTAAGGTCGGTGCGGAAATGCCGGGTGATCTGATATCCGACGCCGCCGCCGATCGAAAACGCGCTCTTGAGTTCCGTGGTGTCGAAGCCCTTGGTGCCGCCAACTCCCTGCCAGCCGGAGCCGCCGCAACCGGAGACGCACGGTGCCGCACCATAGGTAATGTAATCCGCGCCGCGCATGTCCGACTTGTGATAGTCCACGTCGCCGCGAATATACCAGCCGCCGAAGCCGACCGGCTGCTCCACGACCACAGGCTCTTCGATGACAACCGGCGGCTGTACATAATCGGCGGCAAAGGCCGACGTGGCGACACAGGCTGCAATCGCGGCGAGCGCCGCTTTTATGGAAAGATCAGACATACATCACCCCTCGATCGCCAGAACGATGGCGCAAAAGCCGCCATCTGATCGCGACATGGATAATGATTTGAAAATGTTAAAATGAACTTAACCCTGCCGGTTAACCAAAATGCGCCGCAACGCAGCCGCAGGCGGGACAAGTCAAAGTTGCGAAATGCCGGAGGTTCCTAGACCATTCCTTAAACCGTGTAGGGTAAGGTCAAAATCGTATCGGCATTTTCGTGGCGGGATTCATAAATGCATCGTATCTCAGCCGTGCAGCGCACTTACGGAGCACCGGAGATGACACCACCGCAGGAAATGCGGGCGGCGGCGCCAGTGACAACGGACCAGCGGCGGTCCGCATCGTCCCGTTTTGAGGTGCAGGCATTCGATATGCCTGCGCAGATCGAGCGGGAATGGAGGCATCTGGAAGCAACGGGTTGCGGCACCGTCTTTCAGCGTTACGACTGGGTCGATGCCTATCTGCGGCATGTTTTGCCGCATGAAAATGCGCGGGCGTCCATCCTGCTTGGACGGCTCGATGGCGAGCCGGCCTTCATTTTGCCGCTCGCCATATCGAAGACCGGGCCGCTCCGTATCGCGAAATGGATCGGCGGCAAGCATTCCAGCTACAATTTCGGGCTGTGGAGCGAACATGGCGCGGCGAGAATGCGCAAGCTGCCCCGCGGCGCCATCGAAAGGATACTGGGATCGGCGCTCGGCAAGGTGGACTGCGCGCTTCTGGAACAAATGCCGCGCTCCTTCGACGATGTCGCCCAGCCTCTCGGCGGGCTTTTGGCAATTCCCTCCGCAACTGAAGGCTATGCTTTCGGCCTGACCCGCGACTTCGACGCCCTGCTTCAAAGCCGCGACGGACGCGGCCGGCGGAAAAGAGTGAGAGCCAAGGAGCGCAAGATGGGCGCGGTCGGCGAGGTCCGTTACCAGATGCTGCTGGATCTTGAGGAAGAGCATGCCGCTCTCGACTTCTTCTTTGCGCAAAAAGCGCTGCGGCTCGCCGAACAGGGCAAACCCAACAGTTTCACGGAACCGGGCGTCACCGACTTCTTCCATGACCTCATCGACCGTTCCGTCGGCCTGGATGAGCCCCTGCTGGAGATCGCAGCGCTTTCCGTCGGCGGCAAAACGAAGGCCGTGACGGGATCGGGCATCTATCGCGGCCATATGAACAGTTATTTCACCGCATTCGCGCTCGATGAGCTTGCGCAACACAGCCCCGGCAACGTACTGACCTTCCGCCATATCGAACACAGTTGCGAACGCGGCATGACCGTCTACGATCTCGGCATCGGCTATGAAGACTACAAGACCCACTGGTGCGATATCATTCACGAACTCGACGATGCCTATGCCGCCTTCACCCCCCTCGGATCGGTAGCGGTTTCAGCGATACGCCTCAGCGAGGCCGCCAAGGACCGCATCCGGCGCAACAAGCAGCTATGGCAGAACCTGAAAACCGTGAAGGACTATGTTTCTCGCCGCCTGTCCAGATGAGCAAGCAATGACGAGCCAGTCCCTTCCTTCCGCGGCTCTTTCCGAACCATCGGCCGCCTGCGGCGCCCCGCTGGCCGGAGTGCGCATGCTGTTCGTCGCGCCGGACGACTATCCGCCCTTCCGCGTCGATCTGGTGGAGTTGTTTTCCAACCATCTCGTCGGCCGCGGCCTTGAGGTGGACTGGAGCCTGCGTCCCTATCAGGATGGCCCTGCCCGCGTGGAAGAACGCGGAAGCGAGCGCTTCTATCTGGCTCATCGCGCCAAGGCGAAACGCTTCGGCTCCGTGCGTTACATGCTGGCCGAAAACTGGCTGCGGCTGAAGCTGGCGTGGAAGGTCGCGCGCGGCCGCTACGATCTCGTGCAGGTGCGCGACCAGCCCCTGTGGGTGATCACCTACGCCCTTGCCGCGAAAGTCTCCGGCACGCCCTGCGTGTTCTGGATGAGCTATCCGGTGCTTGAGGCGCGCCTGCGCATCGCGGTGGAAAATCTCGTTCCGATGAGCTGGCCTTCGCGGCTGCTGCGGATGGCCTACGCCTCCGTGGGCAGCGTCCTGTTCTATCATGTCGGGCTGCCGCTCTGCGACCACGTCATCGTACAGTCGAAACGCATGCGCGAACGCGTCGGCTTCCGCGGCATACCGATGCGGAAGATGACGCCGGTTCCCATGGGCGTTTCCACCGGGCGCTACAATCCGCATTCCATCGTCCCGGCAGACGATCCGCGCCTGACGGACAAGAAGACCATGGCCTATATGTGCGCGGATGTCTTCAGCATCACCACCGACCTGACGTTTCAGGCGCTGGCAACCCTTGTGACCGAAGGCTATGACGCCATACTGGTCATCATCGGCGCGGTCCCAGACTTCGAGCGCGACAATTTAATGGCGCAACTGGAACGGCTTGGCGTGTCCGGGCGGGTGATCTTCACCGGCCGGCTGCCGCTTGCCGAAGCGCTGGGCTGGGTCAAGCGGGTGGATGTGTGCCTGTCGCCTTTCGAGATGGATGCCGCCCAGCAGGTCGCGACGCCGACCAAGCTGGTCGAGTATCTGGCCATGGGCCGCCCCGTGGTCGCGACCGTCCACTATGACCAGAACGAGGTCATCAATTGCAGCGGCGCCGGATACATCACCGCCTTTTCAGGCGAAGCGATGGCGCAGGCCGTAGCGCGGCTTTTCGACGATCCGCAAAAGGCCGAGGCGATGGGAGCTAAAGGCCCTCCCTGGATCAAGGCCAACCGCGAATACACGCATCTGGCGGACACCGTGGAAGAGATTTATGCGGAGTTGCTGGCGAAGCGGAAAAAGCGCCGCGCCTGACATCGCAGCTCCCCCGCCAAATTAATCCTAACGCAACCGCATCCTGATAAGGCACTTTCATGTTGGGACGGCTGAGCTGGTATGCGCGTCGCCTCGCCGTCATGGAACGCGGTGAGATCGGCCATCGAATTCGCGAACAGATCGCACGGCGCGCCGCCCGGCGCGAGAACGGCGTCTGGGCGCGGTTTGCACAGCCCGGCGCGCGGCCGCAGGTCCTGGCGATGTTCGCGCCGCTGTTCGAGGGGGAGCTGCCCGGGGAGATTGCAGCGCAACTGGCGCGTGCAGCCGGCACATTCCGTTCCGGCCGCCTGAGATTGCTCAACCGCGACTGGCCGGGCGCGGTTCTCGACGCCACCGGCGCCATCGCCCCCTCCCTCTGGAGGCTCGATCCCGTCAGCGGCACAGACTGGCCGGGCGCGGAGGTGTCGGCCTTCGACATCGATTTCCGCTTCGAGGGAGATAATCGCGACGTCAAATATGTCGCCGAGGCAAACCGCCTGCATTTCCTTTGCGCGCCCGCCATCCATGCCCGCCGCATGCGGGATGCCGCTCTCGCCGGCGCCGTCCTGCGGTCGGTCCGGGGCTGGATGGAAGCCAATCCGCCGGGCCGGGGCGTGAACTGGTATTCGGGCATCGAAGCCGGCTACAGACTTGTTTCGCTCAGCCTCGTCGTCAGCGCCCTCGATCCGTGGATCGAGAGCGCCACCGGCGAAAAACTGGCCGCTTTCGCGGCCGCGCACGGCACATGGCTGGCGCGGTTTCCCTCGCTGTTTTCTTCCGCCAACAATCATCTCGTCGCCGAGGCGATGGGGCTGGTTCTGGCGGCGCGCCTGCTGCCGGCTCATCCGGAAGCCCGGAACTGGCTGGAGCAGGGCCGCTCGCATCTCGAAGGCCGGGCGCTTGCGCTTTTTCACGAGGACGGCGTCGGGCAGGAACAATCGCCCGCCTATTCGGCCTTCACGCTGGAGATGCTGCTGATCGGCTTCACAGCCATCGGCGCGGATGCCCCGTGCCCGGCGGTGCGCGGGCGGCTGGCGAAGGCTGCACAGGCACTGTGCGCCTTCCTCGACGATGACGGCATCGCGCCGCTGATCGGCGACGACGACCAGAGCCGCGTTCTCATGGCCTATGGCAGCGACGAGCCGCGCTATGCCGCCTCCATCGCCGGCGCCCTCGCCGGGTTCCTCGAACGTCCCGATCTCGCACCGCATATTCACGACCCGCACTGGCGCGATATCGTCTTTGCAACGCCGCCGCCCGGCGCCCCCCCGGCAGACGGCACGACCACCTTCGGGCATGGCGGCTATACCATCCGCCGTGGCGAGATCGCGGGCCGGCGCGTGCATTTTACCTTCGATCACGGCCCTCTGGGGTTCGGCGCGCTTGCCGCGCATGGCCATGCCGACGCGCTTTCGGTGTGGCTTTCGCTCGACGGCAGGCCGGTGCTGGTCGATGCGGGAACCTATCTCTACCATTCGGAAGGCGAGAACCGCCGGCGGTTCCGCGTGACGCCGGTTCACAACACGCTCACCCTTGGCGGGACCAGCCAGAGCGAACCGTCCGGCCCGTTCAACTGGATGGCGCGCCGGGCGAAGGCTAAACTCGACAGGGGAGCGGATGTGTCGCCGCTCGATGTGTCGGCCTCGCATGACGGTTATGAAAAGCGCTTCGGGGTCGTCCATCATCGCGCGATCATGGAGACCGTCCACGGCTTCGATATTGCCGACAGCCTCGGCGGCGCATCGCCGGCCGCGGATATCGAGATCGCGTTTCTGCTCGCGCCGGAACTCGATATATCGGCCGCGCGGGACCGGGTGGACGCAACCCGCAACGGGCGGCGTGAAGTAACGCTCGTGGCGCCCGAAGGAGCCGCTATCGAAATCATTCGCGCCGACGAGGTTTCGGGACGCGGCTTTCATTCTCCCGGCTTCGGCGTTCTGCAAAGGGCGGCGACCGTGATTTTCAGGGCCCCCGCATCGGGCCTGCACTGGCGCAGCGCAATACGCCTCCATCCGTAACGTGACCTTTACCTGTCCCGGCGATAGTGCTCGCCAATGGGCAGGGCAGGTGGTTTCGCCGCGTTTGCGGCTACAGGGCAAATGGTCGAACATCCATGAAAGTTTCTATTTTCGGACTGGGATATGTCGGGACGGTCTGCGCGGCCTGTCTGGCTGAACGCGGCCACGAGGTTATCGGTTGCGATGTCAGCGAGTCCAAGGTGGCGCTCGTCAATGCAGGCCGGAGCCCGATCATCGAGAAGGACATCGGCGAGCTGGTTGCGGCCAAGGTTGCCGCGGGCAGCCTGAAGGCCACCGTCTCGACGGAAGAAGCGATCATGAACAGCGACCTGTCGCTGCTGTGCGTCGGCACGCCTTCGCGGCAGAACGGCTCGCTCGACCTTTCGGCGGTCGAAGCCGTCGCCCGCCAGATCGGCGCGGTGCTGGCCACGAAGGACAGCTACCATTCCGTTGTGATCCGCTCGACGGTGCTGCCGGGCACGCTGGCCGATATCGTCGTGCCGGCGCTGGAGGAAGCTTCCGGCAAGAAGCCGGGCGTCGATTTCGGCGTCGCCTCCAATCCCGAATTCATGCGCGAAGGCTCGGCGGTCGCCGACTTCAACACGCCCGCAAAGACGGTGATCGGCACCGACGACGACCAGACCCGACAGCGCCTGCTGGAACTCTATGCCGGCCTGCCCGGCGAAATGATCCTGACCGAGCCCCGGCTGGCGGAACTGGTGAAATACACCGACAACACATGGCATGCGCTGAAGGTCGCTTTCGGCAATGAGATCGGCAACATCTGCAAGGCGGCCGGCGTCGACAGCCATGAGCTGATGAAGGTGTTCTTCGCCGACACCAAGCTCAACATTTCCAACGCCTATCTGCTGCCCGGCTTCGCCTTCGGCGGCTCCTGCCTGCCCAAGGACGTGCGCGCCATCAACGCCTATGCCGTGCAGCATGACGTGGAAACGCCGCTTCTCAAATCGCTGATCCCGTCCAACAAGCAGCAGATCGAACGCGCGCTGCACTGGGTTCAGGGCTATGGCAAGCGCAACATCGGCTTCCTCGGCTTCTCCTTCAAGGCCGGCACCGACGACCTGCGCGAGAGCCCCTATCTGGAACTGATCGAGCGCCTGCTCGGCAAGGGCTGCGACATCCGCATCTTCGACCAGAACGTTTCGCTGGCGAAACTGGTCGGCGCCAACAAGGCCTATCTGATGAACGCCATCCCGCATGTCACCCAGCTCATGGTGCCTTCGCTCGACGATGTCGTGCGGCATGCCGATATTCTGGTCGCCACCAGCCGTTCGCCCGAATATGAGGCGGTGGTGAACAAGATGCGGTCCGGCCAGGTTCTGCTCGACATGGCGCGGCTGCCCAATACCGGCGGGATTGCGGGGACTTATGACGGCATCAACTGGTAGGCGCGTTCTCATCATCGTGGAGAACCTGCCCGTCCCCTTCGACCGGCGGGTGTGGTCGCAGGCCACCACGCTTGTCAAGGCCGGCTACCGGGTTTCGGTGATCTGTCCGAAGGGCAAGGGCTCGACCTCTTCTTATGAGGTGATCGAGGGCGTGCACATCTATCGCCATTCCCTGCCGCTCGATGCCGAGGGCGTGCTGGGCTACGCGGTGGAATACAGCGCTGCCCTGTTCTGGGAATTCCTTTTGTCGCTGAAGGTGCTGCGGCAGCGCGGTTTCGATGTCATCCACGCCTGCAATCCGCCCGACACCATTTTCCTGATCGGCGGTTTCTACCGGCTGTTCGGCAAGAAATTCCTGTTCGATCACCACGACATCAACCCCGAGCTTTATGAAGCCAAGTTCGACCGCCGCGATTTCGGCTGGAAGCTGATGGTGTGGCTGGAGAAGCTGTCGTTCCGCATCGCCAACCGCTCGCTCGCCACCAATGAGAGCTATCGCGAGATCGCCATCACCCGCGGCGGCATGGACCCGGACAAGGTGCATATCGTGCGCTCCGGCCCCAACCTGGACCGGGTGCGCGAGGTGGAGCCGGATGCGAAATGGCGCAACGGCCGCCGCTTCGTCGTCGGCTATGTCGGCGTCATCGGCAAGCAGGAAGGGCTCGACCTGCTGCTGGAATCGGTCAGCCATCTGGTTAATACGCGCAAGCGGGACGACATTCAGTTCGTCATTTGCGGCGGCGGCCCGGAACTGGAGGCGATCAGGGCGGAAAGTGCGGCGATGGGGCTTGGCGACTTTGTCACCTTCACCGGACGCTGCCCGGACGAGACGCTGTTTTCGGCGCTCTCGACCTCCGATGTCTGCGTCAACCCGGACCGGCCGACGGCGATGAACGACAAGTCGACCATGAACAAGATCATGGAATACATGGCGCTCGGCAAACCGATCGTGCAATATGACCTGCGCGAAGGGCGCTTTTCCGCTCAGGAGGCATCGCTCTACGCCGCCTGCACCGATCCGGCCGACTTTGGCGACAAGATCACGGAGCTTCTGGACGATCCTGAACGCCGCGCGGCCATGGGCGCCTTCGGGCGCGAACGGGTCCGCAGGGAGCTTGCCTGGAACTATGAAGCTCCAAAGCTGCTGGCGGCCTATGAGGCCTTGTTCACCGGCAAAACGGCGGCTGCCGCCGAGGACGCTCCGAACGGCTCCGCGGCAACCCGCGGCAAGCAGTAGAGGCTCACGCCATGTGCGGCATCTTCGGATTTCACGCCAGATCGCGCCTGCCGCTCGATGCCGAACTGAGCGCCGCCACCGACCTTCTGGCCCATCGCGGACCGGATGGGCGCGGCACTTTTGCCGCGCGCAGCGCGGACGGCGAATGGCAGGCCGGGCTTGGCCACCGCCGCCTGTCGATCGTCGACATCGAAGGCAGCCCGCAGCCGATGCACTCGCATGATGGCCGCTACACGATCGTCTATAATGGCGAAATCTACAACTATATCGAATTGCGGGCCGAGCTCGTGGAGCGCGGCCATCGCTTCGCCACGCAGGGCGACACAGAGGTGCTGATCGAGGCCTGGCGCGCCTGGGGCGAGGCATGTTTTTCCCGCTTCAACGGCATGTTTGCCTTCCTGCTCTGGGACAGCCACACCGGCCGGCTGATCGCAGCCCGCGATCCTTTCGGCAAGAAGCCGCTGTTCGTCGCCCGAACCGACGGCGCGCATGTCTTTGCCTCGGAAATCGAGCCGCTGCGCAAATTTCCGGGTGTCGATGACCGGCTCGACCAGGATTCGCTGCGTGAATATCTGAGCTACCGCTATGTGCCGGGCCCCGCCACCTTCTTCAAGGGCATCGCGAAGGTGCAACCCGGCACTTTCATGACGCTCGCCGGCAACAAGGTTTCCACGACCCGCTATTTCACCACGCCGTTCTCGCGCACCACACCCGACGTCACCGATTTCGACGAGGCGCTGCGGCTGTTCTCCGCACAGCTCGACGCGGCCGTGCGACTGCGGCTGCGCTCCGACGCGCCATTCGGCGCCTATCTCTCCGGCGGGCTGGACTCCTCGATGATCGTGGCGCTGATGAGCCGCCACGTGAACAAACCGGTCTCGACCTTCTCGGTCGGCTTCGATGTTCCGGGCTCCTCCGAGCTGCCCTTTGCCGCCCAGGTCGCCAGGGCCTTCGGCACCGACCATCACGAACTTTCCGTCGGCCTGAACGACTTCACCTGCGTCTGGGAGGAAGCGGTGCTGCGGCGTGGCGCGCCGGTCGCCGAGCCTTCCGACCTGCCGGTGCTGCTGCTCTCGAAGATGGCCAGCCGCAGCGTCAAGATGGTGCTGACCGGCGAGGGCGCCGACGAGCTTCTCGGCGGTTATCCGAAGCATCGCGCCGAACCATGGGTCGCCATGTACCAGCGGCTGATGCCGGGCATCCTGCATGACGCCGTCGTCGCCCCCGGCGCACGCGCCCTGCCCTATTCGCTCAGACGCGTGAAGACCGTGGCGGGCGTCGCCGGCATCCGCGATTATCAGGCGCGCATGGCGGCGTGGTTCGGCGGCGGCGACGCCGATCTGGCGCAGGCTCTCTATCTGGGGCCGCCTGCCTCGCGCCTGCCCGATCCCCTGCCTTTCGACGCCGGGGCGGCCAGCCCGCTGAAGCGGATGCTGCATTTCGACCAGACCTCATGGCTGCCCGACAATCTCCTGGAGCGCGGCGACCGCATGATGATGGCCGGCTCCATAGAAGGCCGCATGCCGTTCATGGATATAGGGCTTGCCGAACTCGTCGCGCGCTTCCCCGACGCCTTCCTGACCGGCGCCCCGAAGGGCAAGCGAGTGCTGCGCGTGCTGGCGGCACGGATGCTGCCCCAGGCCATCGTAACCCGCAGGAAGGTCGGTTTCCGCGTGCCGGTGGAACAATGGTTCCGCACCGGCATGGCCGGGCAGATGCGCGAGTTGTTGCAGTCCGGCGATTCGACCGTGCGGCAGGTCTGCGAACCGCGCGAGATCGACCGGCTGATCGAGCGGCACATCGGCGGCGCACAGAACCATGAAAAAATTCTGTGGGCGCTCGCCAATCTCGAACAGTTCTTCCGCATCTTCCGTCCGACGCTTGCCTGAGACATCGGTCCGGAAGCGGAACAACCGCGCCAGACATCGGAAAACCGTTATTTCCGATCCGCCAAAACCCTGGAATAGACGCCCTTCAGCGCGGCAACCATCGATTCGAGCCCGAAACGATCCTTGTAGATGCGGCGCGACGCTTTCCGGAACGCTTCCCTGCGGCCGGCATCGGCAATCAGCAGCGCCAGCGCCGCGGCGATGCCGGCGGGATCGTCGGGGCGGATCAGCAAGCCGTTTTCACCCTCGCGCAGCACGTCCGGCACGGAGCCGACCGGCGTTGCGACAAGCGCCGCCCCCGCGCAGGCGCCTTCCAGAAGACAGACCGGCAGCACCTCGTTGCGGGAGGGCAGCACCACGATATCGGCCTGCCGGTAAAGCGGCAGGATCGCATCGCGGGCCACCCAGCCGGTGAATTCCACCCGCCCCGAAAGGCCAAGCCTTCCGGCCTCGACGCGAAAACCCTCGACATCGCCCGTGCCTGCGAAAGTCATGCGCCAGCCGGGCAGGCCGGCCGGCAGAAGCGACAGCGATCGCAGCAATGCGCCCGCACCTTTCGCGTCGGTGAGATTGCCGGCGAAAAGCAGCCTGACCGGCTCGCCCTCCCCGCGCGGCAAAGGCGCATCGGGTGCGAAATCGGCGACGCCGTTGGCGACCACATCGAAGCGCCCGGCGGGCATTGCATAGAAGCGGGCGATGAATTCGCGCCAGTAATTTCCGAGCACGACGATGGCGGCGGCACGCTCCAGCACCCGCCTCAGAACGGGCACCCAGCCCGGCTGCCTTTCGCCCGGCCCGGGGAAGGCCGAGCCATGGAAATGCACCACCGTCGCCACGCCGAACAGGCGCGCTGCGCCCTGCATCATCCACTTGCGCCATGCCGAGGCATTGGTCGCGGCATTGAGGTGAATGATGTCGTAGCGGCGCGTGGCCACCATCCGGACATAGCGCAGGAAGGCGAAGGGGAAATGCAACACCCAGCCCGCGCCGGCAGCATCGCCGCGCGAGGCCAGGAACTCCATTTCGAGGCCCAGTTCGGGATGCGCCCGCAATTCCTCATCGACATGCGAGAACAGGGTCTCGATACCGCCGCGCCCCTTCAGGCCGCGCGGAACGATGCACAGGACCCGGATCGGGCGCGGCATGCTCAGGCTGCCTTTCCAAACCTGCTGCGGATCGTCGGGGAAATGCAGTCGATAGCCTCAAGGTGCGCGCTGGAGTTGAGGGTATGGATTTTCGGATAGGGGCTCTTGTCCGAAGACAGCACCGGCGCCGGCAATGTGAGGCGCACCGTCTTCTCGTTCAGCTCCATGAGGTCGGCCAGGCCGAGCGCACCGCCATAGTCGCGCGTTCCGTCCTGAAGCGGCAGCACCATCCGATCGCCGACCTGCACGAAATGGCCGCCGGGGCGGGCGGCGGCGCGATCGATCCGCACCGGGTTTGCGACATGGGGTATCCATGGGCCGTGCAGGGACGTGGCATGAAACACCGCCATCGTATCCGACGCACTGCCATAGCCGTCGCGCAGGCTCGCGAAAAGCCAGAGCCGCCCTCCATGGTCGAGCAGGGTGGCGTCGAAAATCTCGCAATCGGGCAAGAGCACCGAGTGCCTCACCCAGCGGTCGGGAAACTGCTCGGCCCGGTAAAGAACCAGATTGTTTCCGGACCCGCTCTCGGGCAGCATCCATATTTCCCCGCCATGGGCGAACACCTGCGGGTAGGACAGGTGATAGGGCTCGTCGATGACGCATCTGGGAACACTCGCCGTTCCGTCCTCGAATATCTCGGCCACGGACAGAACCGCCTTGTCGCTTCCGTGGGGACAATCCTCAACGAACATGAAATACCGCCCCTGCCACTCGAACAGGAAAGGATCCGCATAAAAGCGCTTGCCGTCGTCGGGCAGCGTTATCCACGGCTCGCCAGCCAGAAGGCCGGTATCGGCCACCCGCCTGCCCTTGTGAAACCTGTAGCTGACGTTCCACCGGTGGAGGTGAAAACCAAGCCGCATCGCGATGCCTGCGGCCTGCCGCGGCATCATGGAGAAAATATAGGAACCGATGATCTCGCCGGCTTTCGGACAGGGCCGATCGGCAAGTTCGGCCGGAACGGGGCCCATCCGTTCGCCGGCCAGATAACGCTGAGCGGTATCGACCACAAGCGTCGCCACCCGCGCCAGAACATCGTTTATTCCCCGCAGGACCGACAACCGGCTGTCGACCATGGGAGCCGCGTGCGCGACGGGCCTGCTCTCATCGAGAAGGATGTCCACATCCGGCAACTGCCCTATCATCAGGAGCCGGGCTGCCTGTGCGACCGAGCTGCAACCCGCGAATCTGGGCGTCAGCACCGGCGATCCGAAGTGCCCGGAACCGCCTGAGAGATTGATGCGCAACGCCGCCTCCGGCCGCGCCGGCGACAGTTGCACATCGAAAACACGCTCCGTCAGCGTGTGCGGGCAGATGCGGAGCATCCTGCGCTCCAGAAACAGTATTTTCTCCAGAACGCGCGGTATGCCGGGCGCATCCACGCCGACGAAGACCACATCATGCCCCAGTTGCCGGAGCCTGTCTGCGATCACCAGATGAATACGATAAACCGCCTGCGCGGGTACAAAGACATCGATCGCGCTCATAGCAAGATTATCACCGCCCTTACAGAACCCCGCGCGCCCTTCCGGGCACGCATAAAACGCTCCAGTATCGCTATCAGGCATCGAGCCAGTCCACATACCGGACCGTTCCCATGCCGCCGACCCCGGCCGATAGTAATGGGCCCCAAATGCTAAGGCCCTCTTAATGCCATGGCTGGGGCGAAACCGCCGTTTATGCGCCCGCGACGCAAGCTGTCGGCCTCCACGTAAAGCCGCCACGCAGGCAGGAGAGCGGCCCGAACCCGGAACGGCGGCTCCCCCCGCCCGCTCTCATCGCCATGAAAGCCGAATTCAGGAGCCCGTCGCGACTGTTTAACCTTTCCACACGATAAGGTGGCCGATAACGGCTGCCTCATAAATTGCTGATAGAAAGCCGGCACGGGGACCTGAAGCGGGGAAGATATCGTGATGCGGCCACTACGGACACTGATCAGCCAGTCGGCCGATCTGCGCCGATTCAGCTTCGGCTTTGTCTGGTCCGTGCTCGGCACCGTCGCCGTGCGGCTGACCCCGATGATCACGACCATTCTGATCTCGCACTGGTTCGGCATCGAAGCGGTCGGCAAATTCGGCGTCACCTACGGCACGCTCGTTTCGGCAAGCATGCTGGCAGCCACCGGCGTCAGCCTGATGGCGACCCGCAATGTCGCTGCCTATGCCACGGCCGATGCCGAAACCGCCGGGCGGCTGGCCGGCATGGCCCTCATTCTGGTCGCCGCGACAAGCGCGCTTCTGGGACTGGTCATCTTCTGCCTCGCAGACGATATCGCCAACCGCCTGCTCAGGCAGCCGCAGCTCGGCTTCTATCTGAGGGTCATCTCGCCCATCATCGTGGTCAGCGCGCTGAACAGCGTCCAGACGGCCATACTGAGCGGTCTTCAGGAGTTTCGGGCGATCGCCCGCCTCAACATCATCATGGGCGCGCTGATGATAGCGGCGGTGCCGGCCGGCCTCTATCTGCATGGCCTGACCGGCGCATTCATCGCGCTTGGCTGCGCCTATCTCGCCGGCTGCTTCATCACCATGCCGACGATGATGCGGGCGCTGAAAGCCCATGGCATCCCGCTCGCGTTCCGGGGCGCGCTGTCGCAATGGCGGATGATCACGCGCTACGCCATACCGGCCTTGCTGGCCAGCATCCTGTATGAGCCGGTGAACTGGATCTGCACCACCATCGTGGTCAACAAGCCGGACGGGCTGGAGCAGGTCGGGCTCTACTTCATCGCCATGCAACTGGAGACGTTGCTGCTGTTTGCCCCGCAGATCGTGGTGCAGGTGCTGATCCCGATGCTGTCCACCGGCTTCGGCGAGGGCAACCGCCGGCGCGTCCTCAACATACTGGCGATGAGCATCGGTACCAACCTTGTCATCGCCATCGGCTTCGTGTCGGTGATGATGCTGTTCGGCGACTGGTTCCTTGCAGCGTTCAAACTCGATCCCGCGCGCGACTGGCCGGTGTTCCTGATCGTGGTCTTCGCCTCGGCAATGATAGCCTGCGCCCTGCCGCTCGGACAGGTTCCCGTCTCATCCGGCCATATGTGGACCGGCCTCACGATCACCGCCGGCTGGGCAGCGACCTTCATCATCGGCACATGGTTTTTGCAGGATCAGGGAGCGAGAGGCATCGTCACCGCCCGCGTGATCGCATGGCTGATGTCATCCCTTGCGTATTTTGCATTCACCACATTCTCGATCAGAAGGCTGCGAAATAAAGAACCCTGACGTCGAAAATGGCCATGCTTATGAAATTCGTAAATCTCAGAGCTTATAGGGGCTGGTAACTGGGCCAACAATTTGAACTTCGGGGAGATCAGCTTTTGAAACGTGATCTGGTGTTCGATTTCGGACTGCACAGGGGCGAAGATACAGCCTTCTATCTTGAAAAAGGTTTCCGGGTGGTCTCGTTCGAAGCAAATCCGGAACTGGCTCAAGCGTGCCGCAACCGCTTTTCCGCGCAGATCGAGACCGGCAAGCTCATCATTATGGAAGGCGCGGTGGCACCTGCGTCGGCAGGCGATACGCTGACGTTCTTTGTCAACGAACGCTCGGTCTGGGGCACGATCGACAAGGACTGGGTCGAACGCAACCAGAAAGCCGGAGCCGCGTCAACAAAGATCACCGCGCGACGTATCGATGTTGAGGAAGTCATCCGAGAATTCGGGATGCCTTTTTACATGAAGATCGACATCGAAGGTGCGGATCAGTACGTGCTGGAGGTTCTGGCCCGTTTTCCCGACAAGCCGAAATACATTTCCATCGAATCCTCGAAGGAGGATCTTGGCGAAGTCATCGCAGAATGCGACCGCCTGCGGGCATTGGGCTACAATCGTTTCAAGGCTGTCCAGCAGGAATACATCCCCGGCAGGCAAGGTGTGTTCACCCGGAGAAACGGTGAGCCTTTCTCATACACCTTCCCGGCAGACTCGTCCGGTCCCTTTGGCGACGATATCAAGCAAAGCTGGGTCAGCTACGAAGGCGTTCTGGACGATTATCGAACCATCTTCAGGAAGTACCGGTGGCTTGGCAGCGGGTCACCCCTGATGCGGGTTCCCGGTCTGCACAAATTCCTGTGGCATGCTGGCAAGCTGGGAAACACAGGATTGCCCGGATGGTATGACACTCACGCCACGCTCGACGGCGAGTGAACGATCGGTACATTGCTGCGAGCAGCGTTCCCTTGCTTGCAGGGATGACCGAAATCGCGACGGCATGAACCCCGTGGCACCACATATTTAAGCGGGGCATCAGCCGAAAAGCGGCTCAGGCCACCTTGTCGAGGCGACCGGTGCCGCCACGGGCGACCAGCGAGACGGCCACCGCGCCATCATTGGACAATGCCTCGACCATGCGTTGTTCGCGGGCATCGACGCGGCCCGGATTGACCACGAGGGCGGCGTTGCGGGTCAGCTCGGCAACGGTGCGGGCAGGCAGGCCATGCTCGGTTTCAAGCTCGCCGATATTGACCACCACGTCGTCATATTCGGCCGTGACCGCCTCGATGACGTTGGAAACCTCGCGACGGGAAAGGCGTTCGACCGCGCGCGGGCGCCCGATGTTGAGGACGTGCAGTCCGCTCGCCTGATCGGCTTCCACCGCGCCGAAGGCGGAAATCTCTCCGAGCGCAATATCGGCCAGGCCGGGAGCCGTTGTGGACGCATCCTCAGCCAGATCGATGAAAATCGCGCGCCGGCCGCGCGATGCGGCACCTTGCGCAAGGTCCAGCGCACCTTGACGGGCCATGCCCGGATCATGCAGCGTCGTCACCAGAACGAGGCCGTTGACCTCGACTTCCGCGCCGGGTCTCGGCATCAAAGATGAAATATTCGCACCCCGCCCAAGCAGGCCCGCGAAGAAGTCGAGCAGGATCGCCGCCAGTATGCCGGTGAACACGCCCATCACGACCGCCGCGATCAGAAGCGGCATGCGCGGCGGGAACGAGGGCGAAGCCGGCACCGCCGCTTCCGCGATCACGCGGGCCGTGCGCGCGGCAATGCCTTCCTGCTGCGTCGTTTCCTGCGCACGCACGAGGAAGGATTCGTAGACGAGCCTGATCGACTGCGCTTCGCGCTCAAGCTCGCGCAGCCTGATCAGATCCTGATTGGTGGAGAACGATGCGGCGGTGGCGCTCTGAAGTTCGGCGTCGATCTTGTTCAGCGCATCGACCGCAATCCGCTGATCGTCACGCGCGCTGGCGACCAGCCTTTCGCTTTCCTCGCGGATCGCGGTTTCAGCCTGGGCCACTTCCTGAATGGCGGCGGTGACGCGCGGATGGCGCGGGCCCAGCACATTCTGAAGATCGGCCAGCCGCTGCCTGGCATCCGCCAGACGCGTGCGCAGCGCCCCCATCGCACTGCCCGCGTCCGAGATCGTCGCCCCCACATAACCGCGCGTGCGCAGGCTCTCTTCAAGCACCTGCAGGCGGGAGTTGGCTTCGTTGACACGCGACAGCGCTTCCGACTGCCGGGCGGAAAGATCCGTCAGCCGCCGGTCGCCGAGGGTCTGGCCTTCGGTGAGCGAGATGTTGTGTTCGCGCTTGAACGTCTCGATATCTTCCTCGGCATCGTTCAGCTGCTTTTGCAGTTCCGACAGCCTGCCGCGGATCGCGGCGCTGATTTCGCGGGCGGAATTGGCGGCCGACGAAATCTGGTCGGCGACATAGGCGGCCGCAATCGCATTGGCCAGCCGCGCGGATTTGGCCGCCTCCCGGGTGGTGACGCTGATCTCGATCACATAGGTATTGTCCCGGCGCGTCACTTCGGTGGCGCGGGCAAGCCCCTCCATCGCGATGTCGGCAGCGGTACGGCCCTCGCCGGGCTCTCCGCCGAACTGGGGATCGTCGGCGAGGTTCATGCTTTCCACCACGCGGCCGAGCACCGCTTCGGAGGTGATGACCTCGATCTGGCTGTCGACGAGCGCCATGTCGCCGCCAAGCCCCTGCTGGACGATCTCGTTCTGGACCGCGCGCTGCTCGCGCGGATCGACGAGAATGCGCGCCGTGGCGGAATAACGGGGCGCTATCACGCTCAGCGCGGCGAAAGCCAGCCCGGTAATCGCCACCACGCAAAACAATATCGTCCAGCGCCGACGCAGGAGCGTCTCGCCCAGACCGTGGAGATCGATGGTGGAATCGATCTGGCGGCCGGGCCTGTTGCCCGAAAGATGTGCCATGCGCACGCGCCTCAAAAAGCAGTGACGGCAATTTGCCGGATGGTAAACAACCTATGCCCAAACAGACTTAAAATCGCGTTAAGCCGGCATTTCAGGCACCGGATGCCCCGTCATCGCCCTGAGGAGCGTATCTTCAGCCCCGCCCCGAATTCATGGTCTGAAGCCTGCGTTCCCAGGCGAGCGCGTCGGAAACGATCCGGTCCAGATCGTCATGCTTTGGCGTCCAGCCAAGTTCGCCGCGCGCCAGATCCGAATTGGCGACCACCGAGGCCGCATCGCCCGCTCGGCGATCGCCGTTGCGCACTTCGAAATCCCCGCCAACGGCGCGCCGGACCGCCTCGATGACTTCCAGCACCGAATAACCGTGGCCGTAACCGCAATTGGCGATCATGCTGTCCCCGCCCGCCCGCAGCCGTTGCAGGGCAAGCCGGTGCGCGCGCACCAGATCGCCGACATGGATATAGTCCCGCACGCAGGTGCCATCGGCGGTCGGGTAGTCGGTGCCGTAAACCTGCATGAAGGGGCGTTTGCCCAGCGCCGTCTCGCAGGCGATCTTGATCAGATGGGTGGCGCCCGGCGTGGACTGGCCCGTGCGCCCCTGCGGGTCGGCGCCGGCGACGTTGAAGTAGCGTAGCGCCGTGAAGCGCAGATCATGCGCGGCTGCGGCATCGCGCAACATCCATTCGCTCATCAGCTTGGAGCGCCCATATGGCGATTCCGGGTTGAGATGCGCTTCTTCCCTGACCGGCGCGAGGCCGGCATCGCCATAAACAGCGGCGGTTGAGGAAAAGATGAAATTACCCACCCCTGCCTGCACGGCGGTTTCGATGAGGGTCCGCGTCTTGCAGGTGTTGTTCTGATAATAGGCCAGCGGATCGGCGACAGATTCGGGAACCACGATCGATCCGGCAAAGTGGATGATGGAATCCACGCCGTGCTCGCGAACAAGACCGGCGACCAGCGCAGCATCGGCGACATCGCCCTGCACCAGCCGCGCCTCCGGCGCCACCGCCCAGTCGAAACCCTTCGACAGATCGTCGACGACGACGACCCGTTCGCCTGCATCCAGCAGGTCCCACACCATATGGCTGCCGATGTAACCGGCACCACCCGTCACCAGAACCGTCATGTGAACGCTCTCGTCCTCTTGCCTGTCACGGAAATCTCATATCGGTTCGGATGCGGGCTGGAAAGGCCACCGGTCGAAACCTCGCAATTGTGGTTATCGCAGACAAACGCAATCGGCGATAAGCCTATATTTAACGATAGCTGCTACAAGCCATTTACCCGTTATTGATAGTCCGGCTTCCGGCAGAACGGGAAAAAGGCGCGTTGAGGGATCAATGTCAGAACATCGGCCACTTCCGGAACCTTTCAGGATGCGGGTGAACCCGCCGGGACAGGCGCCTGAGCAGCGGATATTTCAGTCGCGCGGCGTGACGGGAGAACGGCTTTGAGCATCATCCGCGCGCTGACGGTACAAGACCTTCCCGTCGTGGCCAACATGCTGCAACGGGTGTTGCGCGACGAGCGCAGCCCGGCGCCCGCCTCGCTCGTCGATTACATGCGCCGTTTCTACCTCGACGCCCCCGGCTGCGGCGGCGACATCGCGTCCCTCGTCCATGAGACCGATGCAGGCGAGGTCTCGGGTTTCATCGGCGTGCATGTGCTGCCGATGAACTGGGGCGACAGGAAATTGCGCGCCGCCATATGCAGTTCGTTCATGGTCGCGGAAGCAAACCGTGACCCGATGGCGGGCGCGCGTCTCATGAAAGCCTTCATGGACGGGCCGCAGGACCTCTCGTTCAGCGAAACGGCCAATCACATCTCCACCCAGATGTGGACCAGGCTGCGCGGCATAACCCTTCCCCAGTACAGCCTCGACTGGATACGCGTCATCCGCCCCTGCTCATTCACGCTGAGCATGATCGGCCAGCGTTTCTCCCCCGCAAGGCTTTTCAGTCCGCTCGCATCGGCGGCTGACAATCTGTGGCGTAAGCGGCTTAAGCCCGGCGAATCCCGCTGGACGGCAACCGCTTTCACCGGCATGGCCCCGGCGCCGCTGCGCACTCAGGAAATCGGCCCGGAGGAATTCGCGCGACTGGCAGAGCCCCTGACGGCCCATTTTGCGCTTAAGCCACAGTGGCCGGCCGTTGCACTCGACAGGATACTGGCGGATGCCGCCGAAAAGCCCGATCTCGGCAAACTCGTTCTGGCCAAGGTGACCACCGCGAACGGCGCAAGCATCGGCGCCTTTGCATATTATGCCGGAAAAGGCGGCATAGCCCGCGTCCTCCAGATATTGGCCAGGCCCGGACAGGCAGGCGCGGCGATCGACTGCCTGATCGAAAATGCGGCGAACCGTGGCGTCGCGGCGCTGCGCGGGCGCACCCAGCCACAGCTTCTGGCCGCGATGCTGACCCGGCGCACGGCCTTTCTGCCAGCGACCGCCACAATCGCCCATTCGCGCGACCCTGCCCTGCTCGACGCCATGGCGCACGGAGAGGCCTTCCTCAACGGACTGGCGGGCGAGGAATGGAGCCGCCTGATCGGCGGCCGTTTCACCTAAAGCAGGTCGCCCGAAAGCGGGAACCGGTTTCGGGACGACGACATGCGTGAAAACAACAGCTTGAAGCGCAGGGAGCCGATCTGAAAGATCACGACACGCTCTAGGTGACATACCCGTAAAGGATTCCCTTTTTATGGGCGCTGTGGTTCATTGGTCTCAGCCTTGGAGGTTGAGATGGCGCGCTTTGACTTGACGGA
>JAZIHP010000024.1:0-48620 GCA_036678505.1 Alphaproteobacteria bacterium | reverse complement strand
ATTTTTCTCCGGCCGGTTTTTCTCGGGACCCGGCCGGCGCGGATCAGGAATCGCGCAGTTCGCGCCTCAGAATCTTGCCGACGGGGGTCTTGGGCAGTTCGTCGCGGAACTCGATATATTTCGGGCGCTTGTAGCCGGTGAGATTTTCCCTGCAATAGGCGATCAGTTCCTCGGCGGTGAGGCCGGGATCGCGGCGCACCACGAAAAGCTTCGGAACCTCGCCGGATTTCTCGTCCGGCACGCCGATCGCGGCCACCTCCAGCACGCCCGGATGACCGGCGACCACCTCTTCCAGCTCGTTTGGATAGACGTTGAAGCCGGACACCAGAATCATGTCCTTCTTGCGGTCGACGATCTTGGTGAAGCCTTCGGCGTTCATGAAGCCAATGTCGCCGGTCTTGAAGAAACCGTCCGGCGTCATGACCTTCCCGGTCTCTTCCGGCCGGTTCCAGTAACCGGCCATGACCTGCGGGCCGCGAATGCAGATTTCACCTACTTCCCCGATCGGCAGCTCGTTTCCGTCATCGTCACAAATGGATACATCCGTTGACGGAATGGGCAGGCCGATCGTTCCGGTGAAAACGCCCGCGGAACATCTGTTGGCCGTCGCGACGGGCGAAGTTTCGGAAAGTCCGTATCCCTCCGTGATGTGATTGCCGGTCAGCGACTTCCAGCGATCGGCGACGCTTTTCTGGACCGCCATGCCGCCGCCGAGCGAAAGGGCGAGCCCGCTGAAATCCAGCGTGCGGAACTCCTCATTGTTCAACAGCGCGTTGAAAAGAGTGTTGAGGCCGGGGAAAATGTTGAACTGACGTCCCCGCAGCTCCTTGACGAGCGCCGGGATATCCCGGGGATTGGGAATGAGCACATTGAGGGCGCCCTGCTCCATGCCCATGAGGCCGTTCACCGTCAGCGCGAAGATATGATAAAGCGGCAGCGCGCAGACGAAGACCTGATTTTCGGGCTTGGGCTTGACGGTATAGGCGTCCTCGATCCAGATCGACAGCTGCGCCACATTGGACAGCACATTGCGGTGCAGCAGCATTGCCCCCTTGGAAACTCCGGTGGTCCCACCGGTATATTGAAGAAAGGCGATGTCATCCTGCCCGACATCGACCGGCCGCAGCCTCGCGCCGGCCCCGGCCTTCAGCGCCGCATTAAAGCGGACATGACCGGGCAGCGACCAATCGGGGACCATCTTCCTGACCCGGCGCACGACGAGATTGACCAGCACGCCCTTCAGGCCGAGCAGATCACCCATTGCAGCGACCACCACATGCTTTATCTGGGTCTTGGCGATGGCCGCTTGCAGGGTGTGCGCAAAATTCTCCAGTATGACGATGGCTTCCGCGCCGGAATCGTTGAGCTGATGCTCCAGCTCGCGCGCCGTATAAAGCGGATTGACGTTGACGACGACATAACCGGCCCTCAGCACCGCCATCATGGCAATGGGATATTGCAGGACATTCGGCATCATCAGCGCGACACGGGCGCCCTTTTCAAGACCGATGGATTGCAGATAGGCTGCGAAATGGGCCGAAAGAACTTCCAGCTCCGCATAGGAAATCGTCTTGCCCATGCTGGTGAAAGCGGGCTTGGCCGCAAAGCGGTGGCAGGAATCGACCAGCAGCGCGCCGATCGAGGAAGCTTTCAACGGGCCGATCTCCGCCGCGACGCCCGCGGGATAGCTCGCAAGCCAGGGCTTTGAGGACCGCTTCGGAGCCGGAGCCTTCTCATTTTTTTCCGCAGGTCTTGCGGCAGGCTTCGCAACCGCCTTTTCCGCAGGCTTTACAACCGGCTTTGCCGCGGGCTTCGCGGCGGGCTTCGCCTTGCCGGCGGCGGCGGGCTTCTTGCCTGGAGCAGCTTTTAACGTTTCCGGCGACGCGGCGGTTTTTGCGGCGGCGCTCTTCCTTGCCGGCTGCTTTTGCGCAGCCTGCTTTTGCTCCGGCAGCTTTTGTACAGCCTCTTTCTTCGCGGCGCTTGCCGCGCGCGCGGCGGGCTTAGCTTTTGCTGAACCTGTAGTTGCCTTGGCCAATGCGTCCTCCCTTGTTCCAGCTTCGGGACTGCGGTCTCATCCGGCTCGCTTCCTGCCGGCGGGAAAAATTCCTCCCCCGGCCATGCTTCATGGAAGTATCCGCCTTACCCACCCTGCGAGTTTCTATCTATGGCGACAAATACACCCCTTGCAAGCCGTGCCGCAGCGGCAGGGGGGCGCGAATCGGGGCCTTGCTTCGTATAAAAACGACCCCGGAACGGGTTTCCAAACACAGTCGCCAGTTCACTACAGATCGCCGGCAAGGTCCGGGGCGATCGAAAATTACCTCAACAGGCCGCTTCGGGAAATTTTATTGGGTTGACGCAAAGGCAGACCGACAAGGAGTTCCAAAGCCGGCAAATCGGTGCTTATATGCATCCTTCGCCAGGCTGATTACAGGGGCTTGGGTCAATATCAGGGAGTCTTCAATGAACAGGAAGCTGACACTTGCAGCCGCATTGCTTGCTGCAACCGTCATGGGTGGAGCAGCCAGCGCAAAAACGTTTGTATATTGCTCGGAAGGATCGCCGGAAGGCTTCGATCCCGGCATGTATACTGCCGGCACCACCTTCGACGCTGCCGCGCATACCGTTTACAATCGCCTGCTCGAATTCAAGCCGGGCACCACCGAAACCGAGCCTGGCCTCGCCGAAAGCTGGGAGATTTCGGACGACGGTCTTGAATACACATTCAAGCTGCGTCCGGGCGTGAAGTTCCAGACCACCGACTTCTTCACCCCGTCGCGCGATCTCAATGCCGATGACGTGGTGTTCTCCTTCGACCGCCAGCTGAACAAGAACAACCCCTGGAACCAGTATGTGGCGGGCGCCTCCTGGGAATATTCCGAAGGCATGGGCTTCCCGGCGCTGATCAAGTCGGTCGAGAAGGTTGACGATCAGACCGTCAAGATCACGCTGAACCAGCCGGAAGCGCCTTTCCTCGCCAATCTCGCCATGCCGTTCATGTCGATCGTGTCGAAGGAATATGCCGACAAGCTCGAAGCCGACGGCCAGATGAACCAGATGAACCAGATGCCGCTCGGCACCGGCCCGTTCGCCTTCGTCGCCTACCAGCAGGACGCGGTCATCCGCTACAAGGCCAATCCCGACTACTGGGGCGGCAAGCAGAAGATCGACGATCTCGTCTTTGCGATCACCACCGACGCTTCGGTTCGCTATCAGAAGCTGAAGGCGGGCGAATGCCACCTGATGCCGTTCCCGAACGCCGCCGACGTGGAAGCCATGAAGGCCGATCCGAGCCTGAAGGTGATGGAGCAGGAAGGCCTCAACGTCGCCTATCTCGCCTATAACACCACCCAGCCTCCGTTCGACAAGGTGGAAGTGCGCAAGGCGCTCAACATGGCCATCAACAAGAAGGCCATCATCGACGCCGTGTTCCAGGGCGCCGCCACGGAAGCCAAGAACCCGATCCCGCCGACCATGTGGTCGTATAACGACAACATCAAGGACGATCCATACGATCCGGACGCATCCAGGAAGATGCTTGAGGAAGCCGGCGTCAAGGACCTCTCCATGAAGCTCTGGGCGATGCCGGTTTCGCGTCCTTACATGCTCAACGCCCGCCGCGCGGCGGAGCTCATGCAGTCCGACTTCGCAAAGGTCGGCGTCAAGGTCGAGATCGTCTCCTACGAATGGGCCGAATATCTCGACCGGTCCAAGGCCAAGGACCGTGACGGCGCCGTGATCCTCGGCTGGACCGGAGACAATGGCGACCCCGACAACTTCCTCCACACCCTGCTCGGCTGCGACGCCGTGGGCGGCAACAACCGCGCCCAGTGGTGCAACGAGGAATTCAACGACCTCGTGGTGAAGGCCAAGGCGACGACCGACCAGGCTGAGCGCGTCAAGCTCTACGAACAGGCGCAGGTGGTCTTCAAGCGCGAGGCTCCGTGGGCCACGCTCGACCACTCCTTGTCGGTCGTGCCGATGCGCAAGGAAGTCGAGGGCTTCCACCAGAGCCCGCTCGGCGACTTCGCCTTCGACGGCGTCGACCTCGTCGAGTAAGCCGGCCAGGCAAACGAGGCGCCCGCGATGCGGGCGCCTTTTGCCGTGCGGCAAGGCCCCTCCGGAACAATGCCGGAAATGCATCTCAAGCGCGCAGACGGAACCCCGGGGCTTTGTCCCCGCCATTCCGGCAAAGCCGTGCAGCGTCTTGCAGCCGGAATTGCCGGAAACACATAGTCAGGGAACGTCCGTGCTCCTGGAAACAGCGGCCGTTCCTCAAGACCAACAGAGCTTTCCCGCAGGGGTTCTGAACCGGCGGGCAGTTGCTTGAAGCGCCCCTTAGACAGGGCACGCGAAGGTTCGTCATGCTTCGTTTTCTGCTTGGACGGCTCGCCGTCCTGATCCCGACCTTTTTCGGGGTCTCGATCATCGCCTTCTCCTTCATCAGGCTTTTGCCCGGCGATCCGGTCGCGCTGCTTTCGGGCGAGCGCGTGATGTCGCCGGAGCGCCATGCCGAAATGATGCACCGGCTCGGCTTCGACCGGCCCCTGGTCGTCCAGTATTTCGACTATATCGGCGGTGTTCTGACCGGCGATTTCGGCACGTCCATCGTCACCAAGAAACCCATACTGGACCAGTTCCTGGCGCTGTTCCCGGCCACGCTCGAATTGTCGATATGCGCCATCATCATCGCCGTCGTCATCGGCATTCCAGCCGGCATCATCGCCGCCACGAAGCGCGGCTCCTTCTTCGATCAGTCGGTGATGGGCGCGGCGCTGGTCGGTTATTCCATGCCGATCTTCTGGTGGGGTCTGCTGCTCATCATGCTGTTTGCAGGCACCTTGCAGTGGACGCCGGTGTCGGGGCGCATATCGATGATGTATTTCTTCCCGCCGGTTACCGGCTTCATGCTGATCGATTCGCTCCTGTCGGGGCAGAGCGGCGCCTTCAAATCGGCGCTCAGCCACCTGATCCTGCCTTCGATCGTGCTCAGCACCATTCCGCTGGCGGTGATCGCCCGCCAGACGCGCTCGGCCATGCTTGAGGTTCTCGGCGAAGATTACGTGCGCACCGCGCGCGCCAAGGGGCTTTCGACATTCCGCGTCGTCGGCATTCACTCCCTGCGCAACGCGATGATCCCGGTCATCACCACCATCGGCCTGCAGGTCGGCGTGCTGATGGCGGGCGCGATCCTGACCGAGACCATCTTCTCCTGGCCCGGCATCGGCAAGTGGATGGTCGATTCCGTATCGCGGCGCGACTATGCGGTGATCCAGGGCGGGCTTCTGCTGATCGCGGCCATCATCATGGTGGTCAATCTGGTGGTCGATCTGCTCTACGGCCTCATCAATCCGCGTATCCGCAACTGAGGGCCGCGCCATGACCGATACAACAAACGCCGGCATCGGCGCCGACCCCTCCTTGAAGGCCCGCCTGGCGGAATTCTGGTTCTACTTCTCGGAAAACCGTGGCGCCGTCATCGGCCTGTGGGTTTTCATCGGGCTGGTGATCGTGGCCCTCCTGGCCCCGTGGCTCGCCCCGCACGGAGCGGCGGAGCAATATCGCGATGCGGTTCTGGTGCCGCCCGCATGGATGGAAGGCGGCAATGCCAGCTATCTGCTCGGCACCGATCCCGTCGGGCGCGATATTCTTTCGCGCCTCATCCACGGCACCCGCTATTCGCTGTTCATCGGAACCATCGTCACCACGCTGGCGCTCACCGGCGGCATCGTCATCGGCGTCATCGCCGGTTATTTCCGCGGCTGGGTGGATACGCTCATCATGCGCCTGATGGACATCATCCTGGCCTTCCCGTCCCTGCTTCTGGCACTCGTGCTGGTGGCGGTTCTGGGACCGGGCCTCACCAATGCGATGATCGCCATCGCGCTGGTGTTGCAGCCGCATTTCGTGCGCCTGACGCGCGCGGCGGTGATGGCGGAAAAGAACCGGGATTATGTGGTGGCCGCAAAGGTTGCGGGGGCCGGCCATCTTCGCCTGATGTTCCGCACCATTTTGCCGAACTGCCTGGCGCCCCTCATCGTGCAGGGCACGCTCTCCTTCTCCAACGCCATTCTCGACGCGGCCGCCCTCGGCTTCCTTGGCATGGGCGCGCAGCCACCCACCCCCGAATGGGGAACGATGCTGGCCGAGGCGCGCGAGTTCATCATGCGCGCCTGGTGGGTCGTGACCTTCCCCGGCATCGCCATTCTCGTCACCGTGCTGGCCATCAATCTGGTTGGCGACGGTCTGCGCGACGCGCTCGATCCCAAGCTGAAGAGGTCGTGATGTCACTTCTGGAAATCAGGAACCTCACCGTCTCTTTCGAGACGTCGACCGGTCCGTTCATGGCCGTTCAGGGCATCGACATCGCCGTCGATGCCGGCGAAGTCCTGGCCATCGTCGGCGAGTCCGGCTCCGGCAAGTCGGTGGCGATGCTGGCGGTCATGGGGCTGCTGCCGAAATCCGCAACGGTCAAAGCCGACCGCATGGCCTTCAATGGCGTGGACCTGCTTGGCCTCGACGCCGCCCAGCGCCGCAAGATCGTCGGCAAGGAGATCGCCATGATCTTCCAGGAGCCGATCGCCAGCCTCAATCCCTGCTTCACCGCCGGCTTCCAGATCGAGGAGGTGCTGCGCTTCCACATGGGCATGGGAAGGGCCGAGCGCCGGGCCCGCGCCATCGAGCTGTTCACGCTGGTCGGCATTGCCGAGCCGGAACAGCGGCTCGGCTCCTACCCGCACCAGATGTCGGGCGGCCAGTGCCAGCGCGTGATGATCGCCATGGCGATTGCCTGCAACCCGAAATTGCTGATCGCCGACGAGCCGACCACCGCGCTCGACGTCACCATCCAGAAACAGATTCTTGATCTGCTGATGAAGCTCCAGACGGAAAACGGCATGGGCCTGATCATGATCACCCACAATATGGGCGTGGTGGCGGAGACGGCGGACCGCGTCGTCGTCCAGTATCGCGGGCGCAAGATGGAAGAGGCGGATGTTTTGTCGCTGTTCGAGAACCCGAAAAGCAACTACACCCGCGCCCTGCTCGCCGCCCTGCCGGACAATGCCGTCGGCGACCGCCTGCCGACCATTTCCGACATGATGTTCGAGCCCGCTCCGGGAGCCGCACGATGAGCACAGAAGCTTCACGCACCATCATCGTCGAAGGCCGGGACATCAAGCGCGACTATCATGTGCGCGGCGGGCTGTTCACGCCGGCCCGCACCGTCCATGCCGTCAAGAACGTCTCGTTCAGCGTCGAGAAAGGCAAGACGCTGGCCATCGTCGGCGAGAGCGGCTGCGGCAAGTCCACCCTGGCGCGCATCATCACGCTGATCGATCCGGCAACCTCCGGCGAGCTTTTCATCGAAGGGCGCAAGATCGACATAGCCGCACAGGCGCTGACGCCCGAAATGCGCCGCAAGGTGCAGATCGTGTTCCAGAATCCATACGGCTCGCTCAATCCGCGCCAGAAGATCGGCGACATATTGTGCGAGCCGCTGATCATCAACACCGGCGTGAAGGCAGACGAGCGGCGCGAACGCGCCATGACCATGCTGAAGAAGGTCGGCCTCGGCACGGAGCATTACAATCGCTATCCGCATATGTTCTCAGGCGGCCAGCGCCAGCGCATCGCCATCGCCCGCGCGCTGATGCTCAACCCGTCGCTGCTGGTGCTGGACGAGCCGGTTTCGGCGCTCGACCTTTCGGTGCAGGCCCAGGTGCTGAACCTGCTTGCCGACCTTCAGGACGAATTCGGCCTCACCTACATCTTCATCAGCCACGATCTTTCGGTGGTGCGCTACATCGCCGACGAGGTGATGGTGATGTATTTCGGCGAGGCCGTGGAATATGGCGCCCGCGATGCGGTGTTTTCCGACCCGCAGCACAGCTACACCAAAACCCTGTTCGCCGCGACGCCGCGCGCCGATGTGGAGAGCATCAGGGCAAGGCTCGCGCGCAGGAACGCCGCGTGAGCCATGAAATCCGGCCGAAGCGGCAAGCTCTCCGCCGCTTCGGAGCCGGTCATTGCCACATTTATGCAACGCAACGCCGTCTCCGCGTCGCCACCACGCATACAGCCTCGACTTGCGCGCCCCGTTTTCATAGTTTGTGCCGCATTGTTTCTCAGGCAGCACCTATGAAAAAACTGATTTCCGTCGCACTCGTCCTGTTGGCGGCCGCAGTCATCCTGCCTGCGCAGGCGGCGACACTGGTACCCCCCGGCAACCGCTCGGCCGAACAGCCGCCCATTCCGGGCGCATCGAGCCGGCGCACCCAGGCGACGAGCACCACCTTTCAGGCCAAATACCGCAAGATTTACGCGCTGCTGAAAAACGATGCCGCGCTGCGCGCCAAGATCAGGCAGGTTTCGGCCGCTTATGGCATCGAGCCCATCCATGTCGTTGGCGCCATCGTCGGCGAGCATACCTACAATGTCGACGCCTATGACCGGCTGCAAACCTATTACGTCAAGGCGATCTCCTATCTGTCGAACCGCCTGACCTTCTCCTACAAGGGCGAGGACGTCACCGTTTTCGTGCAGCGGCCCGAATTCGGCATCTGCGACGGCAAGACCGGGAGCAACGCGCTGTGGCAATGCCGCGAGCAGGTCTGGAACAAGTCGTTCCGCGGCCGGACGGTCGGCGGCGCCAGCTTTCCGAACGACCGTTTCGGCGCGACGTTCTTCCAGCCGCTTTACGCCGGCCAGACTTTCGGCCTCGGCCAGCTCAACCCTTTGACCGCATTGCAGATGAGCGATACGGTCAACCGGGTTTCCGGCCTGCCGAAGCTGGACGTGGGCGACCCCAATCAGGTCTACAAGACCATCATGGATCCGGATCTGACGCTGCCTTATGTGGCGGCCGTCGTGCGCAACTCCATCGATGCGTATAAGCGGATCGCCGGCTTCGACATTTCCAAAAATCCCGGCATCACCTCCACCCTCTACAATATCGGCGATGCCGAAAGCCGCGCACAGGCGCTGCGGGCTGAAAACGCCCGGCGCGCCGCCGCCGGCCAGCCTCCGAAATTGCCGCAGGAGAATTACTACGGCTGGCTGGTCAACGACCGGCTGGACGAACTCCAGGAGCTTTTCTGAGGCCGGGCTGGACGCCGCACCGAAAATGAAAGAAGCCGGGACGGCGTTCAACCGTCCCGGCTTCTTCTTTCTGGCGAGAGGCTCTATTCGGCGGGCACCGCAGCCGGTTCGCTGTCTGGCCCGACGATCTCGCCGCGATCATAGGCGGCCTGATCGAGAATGCCCTGACGCTTGGCAACGATGGTCGGCACCAGCGCCTGTCCGGCGACGTTCACGGCCGTGCGGCCCATGTCGAGGATCGGATCGACCGCCAGCAGGAGGCCGACGCCTTCCAGCGGCAGGCCGAGCGTCGACAGCGTCAGCGTCAGCATCACCGTGGCGCCGGTCAGGCCGGCGGTGGCGGCCGAGCCGATGACCGAGACGAAGACGATCAGCAGATAATCCTGAACGCCAAGATCGAGACCGAAGAACTGGGCGACGAAGATCGCCGAAATCGCCGGATAGATCGAGGCGCAGCCGTCCATCTTGGTGGTGGCGCCGAGCGGCACGGCGAAGGCCGCATATTCGCGCGGCACGCCGAGATTGTTCTCCGTCACCTGCTCGGTCAGCGGCAGCGTGCCGATGGAAGAGCGCGAGACGAAGCCCAGCTGGATCGCCGGCCACGCGCCCTGGAAGAAGCGCAGCGGGTTGAGCCCGTTCGCGCCGAGCAGCACGGGGTAGACCACGAACAGCACCAGCGCGAGGCCGATATAGATGGCGGCCGAGTACCAGCCGAGCTGCGCCAGCGCATCCCAGCCATAGACGGCGACCGCATTGCCGAGCAGGCCGATGGTGCCGATGGGCGTGAGGCGGATGACCCACCACAGAAGCTTGTGGACGACCTTCAAAAACGAGCGGTTGAAGGCGAGGAACGCATCTGCGGCGGGGCCGACGCGCAGCGCCGCGACGCCGACGGCGATCGAGATCACCAAAATCTGCAGCACGTTGAAGCTGAGGCTGGTCGAAGCGCCGCCATCGGTCACCTTCGTGACGGCTGAAAGGCCGAGGATATTGGAGGGAATGAGACCTTTGAGAAAATCGAGCCAGCTACCGGTCGAGGACGGCGCGCGCGCCGCACTTTCGGCCACGGCGGTGTGCAGGCCGGGTTGAATGACGAGGCCGAGCGCGATGCCGATGACCACGGCGATCAGGGCTGTGATGGCAAACCAGATCAGCGTCTGCCAGACCAGCCGGGCGGCGTTGTTCAGCTCACGCAGATTGGCGATGGAAGCGACGATGGCGGTGAAGACCAGCACCGGAACCAGCGCCCTGAGCAGCGAGACGAAGGACGAGCCGATGGTTGCCAGCGTCACGGTCAGCCAGTTGGCGTTGCCGGCGGCGTCGGGACCCATCTGGCGGGCGACATAGCCGAGCGCAAGGCCGATAGCCATGGCGACGAGCACCTGGAAGCCGAAGGACGCATAAAGCGGTTTGGGTTCGCGCGGGACGCGCGAAACGGATGGAATGGAGGAGGACATGTCCGGACCTTCTTTCAGGCCGCCGGATCGGGTTCCGGCGCGCCAATATGGGAGTGGCCGGAATTTACAATGGAGCGCCGGGGCATTCGCCGGATGATTTTTTGGCGAAATTACAGATACGGGAAATTATTTCTTCTCCGTGCAATTTCTCGGAAAATAAATTCCGCCCCGCAGGACGCCTGCCCGGCGCGGGACGGCCGCGCAACCGCGCCCGCCCCGGAGAAAATCAGCTCCCGGCCGAAAACGCCGCGATCGCCGCCATATTGACGATGTCGCTGTCCTTGGCGTTCAGCGGCACGATCTGCACCGGCTTGTTGAGGCCCACGAGCAGCGGGCCGATGACCGTGGAGCCGCCCAGTTCCTGCAACATCTTGGTGGCGATGGAAGCCGAGTGGAAGGCCGGCATGACCAGCACGTTCGCCGGGCCGGTCAGGCGCATGAAGGGGTATTGCTGCATGGCGTCGGGGTTGAGGGCGACGTCGGCCGCCATTTCACCGTCATATTCGAAATCGACGCGGCGCTTGTCGAGGAGCTTCACGGCTTCCTGAATGCGCTCCGACCGCTCGCCCTGCGGATGGCCGAAGGTGGAATAGGCCAGCATGGCGACGCGCGGCTCATAGCCCATGCGCCGCGCGAAACTGGCGGCCTCCTCGGCGATGTCGGCGATCTGCTGGGCGTTCGGCATGTCATGCACGGCGGTATCGGCAACGATCACCGTGCGGCCGCGCGACAGCACGATGGAGGCGCCGATGACGCAATGGCCGGGCTTTGCGTCGATGACCCGGCGCACGTCCTCCAGCGCCGTCGAATAGTTGCGGGTGACGCCGGTGACGATGCCGTCGGCGTCGCCCAGCGCCACCATGCAGGCGGCGAAATGGTTGCGGTCGTTGTTGATGAGACGCTGGCAGTCGCGGAGCAGATAGCCCTTCCTTTGCATCCGCTCATAGAGATAATCGGCATAGACCGCGTTGCGGCGCGACAGGCGCGCATTGATGATCTCGATGTTGGGCTTGTTGAGATCGATGCCGGCGTTGCGGGCATTGTCCCTGATGAGGTCGTCGCGCCCCAGCAGGATTGCGGTGCCCAGCCCCTGATTGACATAGGAGACGGCGGCGCGCATCACCTGCTCCTCCTCGCCCTCGGCGAAGACGATGCGCCTGGGCTGGCGGCGCACCCGGTCGTAGATGCGCTGAAGCGTGGAAGCGATGGGATCGCGGCGCGCGGAAAGTTCCTGCGCATAGCGGTCGAGATTGACGATGGGACGGCGCGCCACGCCGGTTTCCATCGCCGCCTTCGCCACCGCCAGCGGTATGGCGGAGATCAGGCGCGGATCGAACGGCACGGGGATGATGTAGTTCGGGCCGAATTTCGGCCGATTGCCCTGATAGGCAACGGCAACGTCGTCGGGAACGTCCTTTCTGGCCAGATCGGCCAGCGCATAGGCGGCGGCGATCTTCATCTCTTCATTGATGGTGGTGGCCTGCACGTCCAGCGCGCCACGGAAGATGTAGGGGAAGCCCAGCACATTGTTGACCTGGTTCGGGAAATCCGAACGGCCGGTCGCCATGATGGCGTCGGTGCGGATTTCAGCCACTTCCTGCGGCGTGATCTCGGGATCGGGATTGGCCATGGCGAAGATGATCGGGTTCTTCGCCATGGACGCCACCATGGCCGGCGTCAGCGCGCCCTTGGCGGACAGGCCGAAGAACACGTCGGCGCCGTCCATGGCCTCGGCCAGCGTGCGCGCACCGGTCTTCACCGCATGTGCCGACTTCCACTGGTTCATGCCTTCCTGTCGGCCCTGATAAACGACGCCCTTGGTGTCGCACAGGATGACGTTTTCCGGTGCGAAGCCCATCGCCTTGATCAGTTCGATGCAGGCGATGCCGGCCGAGCCCGCGCCATTGCACACGAGCTTCGTCGTCTTCATGTCGCGGCCGGTGATCTCCAGCGCATTGATCAGTCCGGCGGCTGAAATGATGGCGGTGCCATGCTGGTCGTCATGAAAGACGGGAATGTCCATCAGTTCGCGCAGGCGGCTCTCGATGATGAAGCATTCCGGCGCCTTGATGTCCTCAAGATTGATGCCGCCGAAGGAGGGGCCGAGATATTTGACGCAGTTGATGAAGGCGTCGGCGTCTTCGGTGTCCACTTCAAGATCGACCGCGTCGACATCGGCGAAGCGCTTGAACAGGACCGCCTTGCCTTCCATGACCGGCTTGGCGGCGAGCGCGCCCAGATTGCCGAGGCCCAGAATGGCGGTGCCGTTGGTGATCACCGCCACCATATTGCCGCGTGCGGTGTAGTCGAAGGCGCGCGAAGGGTCTTCCGCGATCGCCTTCACCGGAACGGCGACGCCCGGCGAATAGGCAAGCGACAGGTCGCGCTGCGTCGCCATCGGCTTGGTCGGCATGATTTCCAGCTTGCCCGGGCGGCCGCGAGCGTGGAATTCCAGCGCCTCCTCGGGGCTGACCGAGGGGCTCGCGTTCTCATTGATGCTGGCCATGTGCTAAAGGTTTCCTCACCGATGCGGCTGCTGCTCCCGCCGCGACTTGTTTTTGTGGAGTTTGCGCAATTAAGGCTACACTTCCCCGCCGTAAAGCGCCAAGCCACTGCATACAGAAATTTTGGAAACAGTTTCTTGAACCATGAGATGCCCGTGCGCCCCGAAAGCGTGACCCCGACCCTGCCGGCGGCGGCCGGCGCCACGCCGATGATGGAGCAATATATCGAGATCAAGGCGGCGAACCCCGATTCGCTGCTGTTCTATCGCATGGGCGATTTCTACGAATTGTTCTTCGACGACGCTGAAAAGGCCGCGCAGGCGCTGGGCATCGTGCTGACCAAACGCGGCAAGCATCAGGGACAGGACATCCCGATGTGCGGCGTGCCGGTGCACGCGGCGGACGACTATCTGCAGAAGCTGATTTCACTCGGCTTCCGCGTCGCCGTCTGCGAGCAGATCGAGGACCCGGCCGAGGCGAAGAAGCGCGGCTCCAAATCCGTGGTGCGGCGCGACGTGATCCGGCTGGTGACGCCCGGCACCATCACCGAGGACAAGCTGCTCAGCGCTGCCGAATCGAATTTCCTGATGGCGCTCGGGCGGGTGAAGGGCGCGGCAGACCAGTCCTTCGCACTGGCCTGGATCGACATTTCCACCGGCGCCTTCCGGGTCGCGGAAACCAGTCATGACCGGCTGCTGGCCGACATATTGCGCGTCGATCCGCGCGAACTGATCGTGGCCGAGCCGGCTTTTTACGACCCCGAGCTGAAAGCCGTCTTCGACGTGCTTGGACGGGTGGCCAGTCCGCAACCTTCCAGCCTGTTCGATTCCACCTCCGCGCCCGCCCGCATCGCCCGCTTCTTCGAGGTGGCGACGCCGGACAGTTTCGGCGCCTTCGGCCGCGCCGAACTGTCGGCCATCTCCGGCATCATCGCCTATGTCGAGAAAACCCAGAAGGCGGAGCGGCCGCCCCTGTCGCGGCCCGAACGCGAGGAAAACAGCGCGACGCTGTTCATCGACCCGGCAACGCGCGCCAATCTGGAATTGCTGCGCACGCTTTCGGGCCAGCGCGAAGGATCGCTGTTCAAGGCCATCGACCGCACGGTCACCGGCGGCGGCGCGCGCCTTCTGGCCGAGCGGCTGACGGCGCCGCTGACCGATCCGTCAGCGATTGCGGCGCGGCTCGATTCGGTTTCCTTCTTCAGGAACGAACCACGCACGGGCGAGACCGTGCGGGCGGCATTGAAGGGCGTGGCCGACATGCCGCGCGCTTTGTCGCGGCTGGCGCTCAACCGCGGCGGCCCGCGCGATCTCGGCGCGCTGCGCTCCGGTCTGGCGGCCGCTTCAGAAATCACAGGCATATTCGCCAGCGCCAAGGTGCCGGACGAAATCACCAACGCCTTGCACGCCATCGCTTCCCTGCCCCGCAGTCTGGCGCAGCATCTGCAACTGGCGCTGGGCGACGAGTTGCCGCTGATCAGGCGCGACGGCGGCTTCGTGCGCGCCGGCTACGATGCCGAACTGGATGAGATGCGGGCGCTGCGCGACGAATCCCGGCGCGTCATTGCCGCCATGGAGCGCGATCTGGCCGAGGAGACCGGCATCCGCTCGCTGAAAATCCGGCACAACAATGTACTCGGCTACTATATCGAGGTGACGGCCAATCACCAGGCAACAATGAACGGCTCCGACGAAGCCAAGGCCCGCTTCATCCATCGCCAGACCATGGCCAACGCCATGCGCTTCACCACGACGGAGCTGGCGGGGCTGGAAAGCAGGATCGCCAATGCGGCGGCGCGCGCGCTCGCCATCGAGCTTGCCGTGTTCGAGGCGCTGGTGAAGGAAGCGGTGGCAGAGGCGCAGACGATCCGCGCCGGCGCCGATGCGCTGGCCGTGCTCGACGTTTCGGCGGCGCTGGCATTGCTTGCCGAGCGCGAGGACTGGTGCCGGCCGCAGGTCGATGCAAGCCTCGCCTTCGAGATCGGGGGCGGCCGCCATCCGGTGGTCGAGCAGGCGTTGCGCCGTCTCGGCGAAGGCCCGTTCGTGGCCAATGACTGCAACCTTTCCCCCGAAGGCGACGGCAGGCATGGCGCGATCTGGCTGCTGACCGGCCCCAATATGGGCGGTAAATCGACCTTCCTGCGCCAGAATGCGCTGATCGCCATTCTCGCCCAGACCGGCTCCTTCGTGCCGGCAGCCAAAGCCCATATCGGCGTCGTCGACCGCCTGTTCTCCCGCGTCGGCGCGTCCGACGATCTGGCGCGCGGGCGTTCGACCTTCATGGTCGAGATGGTGGAGACGGCGGCCATCCTCAACCAGGCCGGGGAGCGCTCGCTGGTCATCCTCGACGAGATCGGGCGCGGCACCGCCACCTTCGACGGCCTCTCCATCGCCTGGGCCGCGGTCGAGTATCTGCATGAGCAGAACCGTTGCCGGGCGGTCTTCGCCACTCACTTCCATGAAATGACCGCACTGGCGGAAAAGCTTTCCCGCCTGCACAACGTCACCATGCGGGTGAAGGAATGGGAGGGCGACGTCGTCTTTCTGCACGAGGTGGGCAAGGGTGCCGCCGACCGCAGCTATGGCGTGCAGGTGGCCCGCCTCGCCGGGCTGCCGGAAGCCGTGGTGGCGCGCGCCCGCGAGGTGCTGCACCAGCTCGAAGCCGGAGAGGTTTCCGGCAAGGCCGAGCGTCTGATCGACGATCTGCCGCTGTTTTCGGCAGCGGTGAAGCACGAGCAGCCCAAAGCCCCCCCGCGCTCCGACGCGCTTTCGCAAGAGCTGGAAGCCCTGCACCCGGATGAGATGACGCCGCGCGAGGCGCTGGAAGCGCTCTACCGGCTGAAGGGGCTGGCAGGCACCTGACGAGCCGGGCCCGCCTCGGCAACGGATCGCTCCGGTACCCTGGTTGCTTGCCGGCGAGGCTTGCCCGCACTATGTGCGGGCATCGATTGACGGAAGGCCGCAGGCGCATGACCATTTCAAACGAAGACGAATTCGACGCGTTGAAGGAGATCGGCCGCATCGTTGCCGATGCGCTCAAGGCCATGGGCGCGGCTCTGGAGCCCGGCATCACCACCGCGGAACTGGATCAGCTCGGCCGCAAGCTGCTGGAACAGGCGGGCGCACGTTCGGGCCCCGAACTCTGCTACGATTTTCCGGGCGCGACCTGTATCAGCGTCAACGAGGAAATCGCCCATGGCATTCCGGGCGACCGCCGCATCGGCAAGGGCGATCTGGTCAATATCGACGTGTCGGCGGAAAAGAACGGCTTCTTCGCCGATACCGCTGCTTCCTTCACCGTGCCGCCGGTGGCGCGCAACATCGAGCGGCTGTGCCGCGACGGCAAGCGCGCCATGTGGACCGGCATCGCACATGCCGGCGCCGACAAGCCGCTTTCCGGCATCGGCACGGCGATCGGCGCATTCGCGCAGAAGAACCGCTACACGCTGGTGCGCAATCTCGCCAGCCACGGCGTCGGCCGCTCCCTGCATGAGGAACCGGAATCCATCGCCACATGGCCGGACCGCTCCGAGCGCCGGATCATCGAGGACGGCCTCGTCTTCACGGTCGAGCCGTTCCTGTCCCTGGGCGCGGAATGGGCGGAAAACGGCGAGGACGACGACTGGACGCTCTACAGCGAGCCGCGCGCGCCGACGGTGCAGTTTGAACACACCATCGTGGCGACCCGCTCCGGCCCGGTGGTCCTGACCCTGCCGGGCTGACCGCGAACAGCCCCTTCAGATCATTTCCAGCGGCCGCTTGCGGGCGGGCGGCGCGAAGGCGCGGTCGAGTTCGGCAAGGTCCTCAGCCGTCAGGGCGATGTCCGGCGCCGCAACATTCTGGCGCACATGTTCCGGCTTCACCGCCTTGGGAATGGCGACGACGCCATCGGCGCGCATCGCCCATGCCAGCGCGATCTGCGCCGGGGTTGCCTCATGGCGGGCAGCCACGGCTGCAATGGCCGGATTGTCGGCCAGCGCCCCCTGCTCGATGGGGGAATAGGCCATGACCGGCATGCCATGCCGCCGGCTCCAGGGCAGAAGGTCGAACTCGATGCCGCGCCGGCTGAGATTGTACAGCACCTGATTGGCCTGACAGTCGGCGCCGGACGGCAACCCCACCAGTTCCTTCATGTCGTCGATATCGAAGTTGGACACGCCCCAGTGGCGGATTTTTCCAGCGGCTTTCAGTTCCCCGAAGGCCTCCAGCGTTTCAGCCAGCCGCGCGCCGCCGCGCCAATGCAGCAGATACAGGTCGATGCGGTCGGTGCCGAGGCGTTTGAGGCTGCGCTCGCATGCCGCCGCCGTTCCGGCGCGCGAGGCGTTGGAGGGCAGAACCTTGGAGACGATGAAGAGGTCGTCGCGGCGCCCGCGCACCGCCTCGCCGACAACCAGTTCGGCGTCGGCATACATTTCGGCCGTGTCGATCAGCGTGACACCAAGGTCGAGCCCCAGTCGCAGCGCCCCCACCTCATCGGCGAAGCTCGCCTTATGCTCGCCCATCATCCAGGTGCCGAGCCCGAAGACCGGCATGCGCTCGCCGCAAGGCAGTTTCGTGGTTGGAATGGACACGTCCAGCCTCCGTCCGGAGTTGCATTTCAGTGATCGGCGGGCCGGTTCCGGTCGAACGCGGCTTTCTGCCGGTCGGACGCCTCAAGCTGATAGCGCGCGCGCCACGCCTCATAGGGCATGCCATAGACGATCTCGCGCGCTTCCTCCTTCGAAAGCGCCGTGCCTTCGGCTTCGGCCGCTTCCCGATACCAGTTGGCGAGGCAGTTGCGGCAGAAGCCGGCGAGGTTCATCATGTCGATGTTCTGCACGTCCGTGCGCTCGCGCAGGTGCTGGAGCAGACGGCGGAAGGCGGCGGCCTCGAAGTCGCGCTGCCTGTTCTCGTCGATCTGCGTCATGACAATTCCTCCTCGCTCAAACGGGTCCGGTGCGCGAGCCGAAATGGCGCACTTCATGTATATCGGGCTCGCTGTTGATCGCTTCAACCATCGGGGCCAGCCGCCGCGCCCAGCCGGCCGCCATTGCCGGCGTCGCGATCAGGTCCTGCCGGATCTCGATTAGCGCATGCGGATAGCCGTTGACGATGGCGTGGCGGAACATGGTGTCGCCGCGCAGGGCCCCGTCATAGGGTTCGTTATCGCCGACGACGAGCGCCGGGTCCGCGCCCAGCGCCCCGATCAAAGACTTCGCAACACGATCGTCGCGGTCCCAAAGCACCCCGGCATGCCATGGCCGGACCCGCCCCTGCATCACCGGGGTGAAGGAGTGCACCGAGAGCAGCAAGGGCGCCCGTCCCGATTTCGCGGCCACCGCGGCGGTCGCTGCCGATATGGCGTCGTGATAGGGACGGTAGAACATATCGAGCCGGCGCTGGCGCTCGGTTTCGGACAGCGGATAGTTGCCGGTGACGATGGTGCCGTCGTAAAGCTGGTGGATCAGGGTGGGATCGTCCTCGCCGCGATTGGGGTCGATGAGCAGGCGCGAGAAACCGGCCAGAACCGCGGGCACGCCAAGCAAGGCCGCCAGTTCGCGCGTCACCGTCTCGACGCCGATGTCGTAGGCGATATGACGCTCGAATTCCTCAAGCGGCAGGCCGAGCGTGCCATAGTCCTGCGGCAGGTCGCGCCTTGCATGGTCGCAAAGCAGAAGGATGCCGCGGCTGGCGTCGCCTTCGACCAGATCGAAAGGGGCGAAAACTGTGGATCGGGTCATGACTGGAAGGAAAGGTCCGTTTTTCGTTCCCGGCTGGATGATAGTTTCATCCCACGAAGAGGGCATCCGTGCAATGCCGTGGTTTGGACAAGGTTTTTGTCAGAATTCCGCCGCAGCCGCCGGATCGCCGCTGCCGCAATATTTAAATCGATTGGATTTGTAGGTTCGGGTGCGTTGACATGAGCCCGGACTTTGCCGAAAAGGGACCAACCAGATGAAGAGATCGATGCCAAGGGGAATGAACAAGGTCCGTTCCGGCGCAGGAAAAAAAGCGCTGCTGGCTTCATTGCCGTTCGTTGCCCTGATGGCGCAGGCGGCGCCGGCCCAGGCCGATTTCCGGGTCTGCAACGCCACGCAGAGCCTGGTCGGCGTCGGCATCGGCTATCGCGCCCGGGCGGGCTGGATCACCGAAGGCTGGTGGCACATCGAGGCATCGAGCTGCAAGACGCTGATCGAAGGGCCTTTGTCATCCAGATTTTACTATCTCTACGCGGAAGACGCCGAGCGCGGCGGCCGCTGGGACGGTCCCGTCAACATGTGCGTGGCGGAAAAGGAATTCAAGATCGCCGGCGTGACCGACTGTGTGGCGCGTGGCTTCCAGCGGGCGGGCTTTCAGGAATACGACACCGGCGAGCAGTCGAGCTGGATGGTCCAGCTGACCGAGCAGCCGACAGCTGACGGGCCATCGGCCCCGGGAACGAACGGTCAATGAGACGCAGCCGCAAGGTAAAGATAGTAGCAACGATAGGCCCCGCCTCCTCCGAACAGGCGATATTGAAAAAACTGTTCGAGGCGGGAGCGGACGTTTTCCGCATCAATATGAGCCACGCCGATCACGATCTGATGCGCACCCTGATCGGCCGCATCCGCGCCGTGGAAACGGAAGTCGGCCGCCCCATCGGCATTCTGGCCGATCTGCAAGGCCCGAAACTGCGCCTCGGCAATTTTGCCAACCGCAAGGAAACGCTAAAGATCGGCCAGACCTTCACGCTGGACGACAACAAGGAAGCGGGCGACGCCTCGCGCATCTATCTTCCCCATCCGGAAATCCTGAAATCGGTCGAGCCGGGCGACCGGCTGCTGATCGACGACGGCAAGCTGGAGCTGAAGGCGGTGAAATGCGACGGCCGCTCCATCGAATGCGTGGTGGTGGCCGGAACCTCGATCTCCGACCGCAAGGGCGTGTCGCTGCCGGATACCGATCTGCCGGTCGGCGCGCTGACACAGAAGGACCGCGCAGATCTCGACGCGGCGCTCGAAGCCGGCGTCGACTGGATCGCGCTTTCCTTCATCCAGCGCCCCGAGGACCTGATCGAAGCGCGCGAGATCGCCAAAGGCCGGGCGCTGCTGATGTCGAAGATCGAGAAGCCGCAGGCGGTGACCCGGCTCTCCGAAATCATGAACCTCAGCGACGCGCTGATGGTGGCGCGCGGCGATCTCGGCGTGGAAATGCCGCCCGAAGCCGTTCCCGGCATTCAGAAGCAGATCACCCGCGCCGCCCGCAAGGCCGGCAAGCCGGTCGTCGTCGCCACCCAGATGCTGGAATCGATGATCACCGCGCCCGTGCCCACCCGCGCCGAGGTGTCGGACGTGGCGACCGCCGTGTTCGAAGGCGCGGACGCCATCATGCTGTCGGCCGAATCCGCCGCCGGCGCCTATCCGGTCGAGGCGGTCGCCACCATGAACCGCATCGCGGAACGGGTGGAGAAGGATCCCACCTATCCGGCCATCATCAACGCCCAGCGCTCCGCACCGGAAGCGACCGGCCCCGACGCCATCTCCTATGCAGCGCGCGAAATCGCCGAGACGCTCGAACTGGCGGCCATCGTCAGCTACACCGCCTCCGGCGCCACCGGCCTGCGCGCCGCGCGCGAACGCCCGAAAGTTCCGGTGATCGCCCTGTCGCCGATCCTCGCGACGGCGCGGCGGCTGTCGCTCGCCTGGGGCACCCATTGCGTGGTGACCGAGGATGCCACCGATCTCGACGACATGGTGAACCGCGCCTGCCGCATCACCGAGCAGGAAGGTTTCGGCACCGATGGCGACCGCATCATCGTGACCGCCGGCGTGCCGCTCGGCACCTCGGGCGCCACCAACATGCTGCGCATTGCCAGCATAGGAGAAACATCGAAACCGGCTGGCGAACGCAAGTAGAGCGGTTCTGCTTTTCTCCGAATCGCAAAATCGCTCTAGCGCCGTTCATGGTTTCACGGAAGCGCCGAACGGCTCCAGGTCCTTGTTTTGTCGCGTTTCCCGGAAACGCTCCAGGTCGTCGGCTTCGCCACAGCCTTTCAAGCCGGGCGCGTCTTGCAAGCGCCCGGCATATATCGCAGGAGCCGCCTGTCTCAGGCGCTGCGGCCTGCAAGTTCCTCGGAAAGCGTGGACAGGCGCTCCTGTGCGGGGCGCAGGGCCGGGTAGATGTCGAGCACGCGCTGCCAGGCGTCCATGGCGGCCTCCTTGCGCTCGGTATCCGTCATGATGCGCGCGAGACCCGAAATAGCGCCGTAGTGGCGCGGCTCCAGCGCCAGAGCCCGGTTGATGTCGGCCATCGATTTGGCGTAGCTCTTCATCGCATAATGGACGGTGGCGCGGCGGTTCCAGCCCTCGGCATAACCGGGCTGCAAGGTCACCACCAGGTCGAGGAAGTCGAGCGCCACGTCATATTTGCCGGAGGCCGCCGCCTTCTGCGCCCATTGCATCATCAGATCGACGGAAGCGCTGCCCGACCGCGACCATTCCTGCTGGATGCGGCGGGCAATGCGCTCGGCCGCTTTCGGATTGCCCTCGCGCTTCAGCTCGCCAAGCAGCCTGTCCAGCTTCTGCGCATGGGTTTCAGCCACCTGTTCGGCGAAAGCCGGATGAGGAAACTCTTCGGCCGCCACAAGCCCGGGGGTTGCGACCGACAGGAAGATGAGTGCGGGCAGAACGACGAAGCGCATGAAGAGAAGCCTATCCCCTTCATGCGCTTCGTCAAACTGAAATTCGCGTGAGCGGCGAAACCGGACAGGCACGATCATGCCCGCCGGGAGACGTCCATGCTCAGCCCTGACGGGCCTTGTAGCGCGGATCGGTCTTGTTGATGATGTAGATGCGGCCCTTGCGGCGAACCAGGCGGTTGTCGCGGTGACGCGCCTTCAGCGCCTTGAGCGAGTTCTTGATCTTCATTGTCTTGCCCGTCAATTTGGCCCTTTGCGGGCGTAACTGAAAAGCGCGCCAGAAGCGCGCCGAAGTTGTGACAGGCTCATAAACGACGACACTCGGCTCTGTCAACCTTCGCAAGGCTCGTGAAGGCCAGAATCGCATCCCTCACATCGCATTCAGCCGCCGTTCATCGGCCGGCTGCCATGAATCTCCGAACGCCCGGATCGAATCCCGCCGCCGGCCGTTATGGGGAGTGATGAGAGACGTGATTGTCCGCGAAAGGTTGAGACGATGAAAAGGATTATCGTGCTTATGGCGCTGCTCGTGCCGCTTGCCGCATGTTCCCAGACCGAGCAGGGCGCAACCATCGGCGGCCTGAGCGGCGCGGCGATTGGAACGGCCGTCGCTTCCCCGCATAACCGCGCCGAGGGCGCATTGGTCGGCGGCGCAATCGGCGCTGTGGCGGGCGCGCTGATCGGTTCCGCCAACGAGCCGAACCGGTGCCGCTACCGCGACGGCTATGGCCGCGTCTACACCGCGCAATGCCCGCGCGGCTATGACGAACGCTACGACAACCGCTATCGCTATGACGATCGCTACAGCCGCAGCCGCTACGACGACCGTTATTACGGCCGCCGCTACAACAATGGCTACTGATCGCCGGCAGCCGGCACCAAAACCATGAAAAAGGCCGCGCCGTGGACCGGCGCGGCCTTTTTGTCCCTGGAGCCATTCCGTGTTTCACGGAATGGCTCCAGGTCTTTGACCGTCGCGTTTCCGAACCGGAAAAGTGTTTCCACTTTTCCTGGAAACGCTCAAACGTAAGCCTTGGCTTACTCGGCGCCGGCTTCGGCAGGAGCGGATGCGGCGGCGAGAGCGGCGGCGGCCTCTTCCTGCGCCTTCTTCACCAGAGCCTCGCGCTCCTGCGCCTTCTTGCCCGGCAGGCCCTTGGTGGGGTTCGAGCGGGCTTCGCGCCTGGCAAGGCCGGCCTGATCGAGGAAGCGGGCCACGCGGTCGGTCGGCAGCGCGCCGTTGTCGAGCCAATGCTTCACGCGGTCGGCATCGATCTTCACGCGGTCGCCTTCCTTCGGCAGCATGGGGTTCCAGGCGCCCACGGTCTCGATGAAGCGGCCGTCGCGCGGGCTGCGCACGTCGGCGATGACGATGTGGTAGTAGGGACGCTTCTTGGAGCCCGCGCGGGCCAGTCGGATCTTCAGTGCCATTTTTTTCTCCTAGAGCTCTGATGTCTTGCTGTGTATGGGCCGGCCGGAAATCAGCCGGGTTGGGCGGCGCCGCCATTGGCGGCGATATGCTCGTGATGGCGGATGACCTCGCGGATGACGAAGTTCAGGAATTTTTCCGCAAAGTCGGGGTCGAGATGGGCGTCGTTGGCAAGCCGCCGCAAACGCTCGATCTGCTGGGCCTCGCGCGCCGGATCGGCTGGCGGGAGGCCATGCGTTGCCTTGAGAACGCCCACCGCCTGCGTGCAGCGAAAGCGTTCGGCCAGCATATGAATGAGAGCGGCATCGATATTGTCGATCGAGGAGCGGTAGCCGGCGAGCAGCTGGCGCGCTTCATCGATGCTCTTGTCTTCGCTCATCGTCCCCTCACTTCTTCTTGCCCGGCAGGCCGCCGGGGCCGGGCAGCTTCATGCCGCCGGGCAGGCCCGGAAGTCCGCCCCCGCCCAAACCCGGCAAACCGCCCGGAAAACCACCGGGAAAACCGCCGGGCAAGCCTTTTCCGAGGCCGGCGGCTTCCGCCTGCTTCTTCAGCGCCTCAAGCTGTCCGGGGTCCATCTTCGACAGGTCCGGCATGCCGCCCATGGGGCCGCCGCCCATCATGCCGCCAAGGCCGCCCATGCCCATCTTGGAGGCGAGGCCCCCCATGAGGCCGCGCATCATGCCGCCGCCCTTGCCCTTGCCGCCCATGGCCTTCATCATGTCGGCCATGCCGCGATGCATCTTGAGCAGCTTGTTGATTTCGGCGGCATCGGTGCCGGATCCGGCGGCGATGCGCTTCTTGCGGCTGTGCTTGAGAATGTCGGGATTGGCGCGCTCGGCCCTGGTCATCGAGGAGATGATGGCGATCTGGCGGCCGAACATCTTGTCGTCCAGACCGGCGGCGGCCATCTGGTCCTTCATCTTGCCCATGCCGGGCATCATGCCCATGATGCCGCCCATGCCGCCCATCTTCTGCATCTGGCCAAGCTGATCGGCGAGGTCGTTCAGGTCGAACTTGCCCGACTGCATCTTCTTCGCCATCGCCGCGGCTTTTTCCGCGTCGATGGTTTCGGCGGCCTTTTCCACGAGCGAAACGATGTCGCCCATGCCCAGAATGCGGTCGGCGATGCGCCTGGGGTAAAACTCCTCCAGCGCGTCCATCTTCTCGCCGGTGCCGATCAGCTTGATCGGCTTGCCGGTAACGGCGCGCATGGAAAGGGCCGCGCCGCCACGGCCGTCGCCGTCCATGCGGGTCAGAACCAGGCCGGTGATGCCGACGCGCTCGTCGAAATTGCGGGCGAGATTGACGGCATCCTGGCCGGTGAGCGAATCGGCGACCAGCAGGATCTCATGCGGGTTCGAGACCGACCTGATCTCGGCCATCTCGGCCATCAGCGGCTCGTCGATATGGGTGCGGCCGGCGGTGTCGAGGATGACGACGTCATGGCCGCCGAGCTTCGCCGCCTGCACGGCACGGCGGGCGATCTCGACCGGCGACTGGCCGGCGACGATCGGCAGGGTTGCGACCTTCGTCTGTTCGCCAAGCTGGCGAAGCTGCTCCTGCGCGGCCGGACGGCGCGTGTCCAGCGAGGCCATCAGCACCTTCTTGCCCTGACGCTCGTTCAGACGGCGCGCGATCTTGGCGGTGGTGGTGGTCTTGCCCGAGCCTTGCAGGCCGACCATCATGATGACGACCGGAGCGGGTGCGTTGAGGTCGATCGGCACGCCCTCGTCGCCCAGCATGGAAACCAGCTCGTCATGAACGATCTTGACGACCATCTGACCGGGCTTGATCGACTTGAGAACCGCGGCGCCGACTGCCTTCTCGCGCACCTTGTCGGTGAAGGAGCGCACGACATCGAGCGCGACGTCGGCCTCCAGCAGGGCGCGGCGAACCTCGCGCAGGGCGGCCGAGACATCGGCCTCCGACAGCGCGCCGCGGCCGGTAAGGCCGTTCAGGATCGAGCCAAGGCGTTCCTGCAGCGATTCAAACATGTCTCTTCCTTTTCCTGCCGTCCATCGATGGACGAAAGGTAATGCCGCTTCGCGCCTTCTCCAAACCGAAAGCAAAGCCAGAAAGCACCCGGGGGCGCATCGCGCTGCCGGATGTTGGCCTCCGGGGTCGACTGGCGGGCTTCAATGGCCCGTCGCCCCGGTCAGCTTCGCGAAAAGAGGACTTGTCGCAGAATTTCGCGGTGTAGACAGGAAAAAGGAGCCGGAGTCAAGTTTGCCGGGCCATATGGCGGCCGGCCCCGCCTCTGCCTGAAGCAATCGACACCGTTCCGCCACATTTAAAGCGACTTCCGCCTGCAATAGCGCGCCACACACGCGCTATTTGCCGGAATGGCAATGACAAGTTCATGTTTGGCTGGCAAATTCGCGCGGGGACGTGATTCAGGCATTCAGGAGACCAATATGGCAGTTGTTGCCAAAGTACGGATTTTTACCGCGACAGCGCTTGCTGTCTTGATGACGGCGGGCGCGGCGCAGGCAGCCGGCAAATGCGGCAATGACGCCAGCGGCTTCAATGCATGGGTGGGCGCCTACACAGCGGACGCCAAGGCGCGCGGCATCGACACCCGCCCCATGCAGAGCGTGAAATACGATACCGGCGTGATCAAGATCGACCGGGCCCAGCACAAGGCCTTCCGGGGCAGCCTGGAAGACTTCATGCAGCGCCGCGCGCCCGCCTCCTACGTCAAGAAGGCCAAGGGCTACATGAAGTCCGAAGCGGCGCTGCTGCGCCGCATCGAACAGAAATACGGCGTTCAGCCGGAAGTTCTATTGGCCATCTGGGGCATGGAAACCGGCTTCGGCGCCAATTCCGGCAACAAGAGCGTATTCGGCCCGCTGGCGACGCTGGCCTATGATTGCCGCCGTTCGGCCTTCTTCACCAACGAGCTCGATTCGGCGCTGATCATCGCCCAGAAGGGCTATATCTCCGCCGAGCAGATGCGGGGCGCCGGCTTCGGCGAACTGGGACAGACCCAGTTCCTGCCTTCCAAATATCTGGAATATGCCGTCGATTTCGATGGCGACGGCCGCCGCGACCTCATCCGCTCGCGCGCGGACGTCCTGGCCTCGACCGCCAGCTTCCTGCGCGGCCATGGCTGGCAGCCCGGCGGCGGATACGGCCCGGGCGAGGTCAATTACAGGCACTGGAACGACTGGAACCGCGCCACCATCTACCAGCAGGCGCTGGCCGAGTTCGCCCGCCGCATCAAGAACTGAGTTTTTTTGGACAAGCAGGCGGGTTTCACACCCGCCTGCCGTCCTTGTCGAAGAAATGCAGCCGGTCCCGGCCGGCTGTTATTTCCAGATGATCGCCCGGACTGGCGGTGCTGCGACCGGGAACACGCACCACGATGCGCACGCCCCCTGTGGCGCAATGCAGGAAACTCTCCATTCCCACCGGCTCTACCGCCTCGACCGTTACCGGCAGCGTGAAGGCAGGCGCTTGTCCCGCCATTGTCGCGATCAGCGCATCCTCGGGCCGCAGGCCGACAATCGCGGCGGCATCCGGAACATCGCCATCGAGAACAGCTCCTCCGGCGAGCGTCGCCCCGCCATCGGCATCGCGGCTCAGCGCCAGAAGGTTCATCGGCGGCGCGCCGATGAAGCCGGCGACGAAGGTCGAGGCCGGCTTTTCATAGATATCCATCGGCGCGCCGACCTGTTCGATCCGCCCGCCATTCATCACCACCAGCATGTCGGCCAGCGTCATCGCCTCAAGCTGGTCATGGGTGACATAGACCGAGGTGACGCCGAGATCGCGTTGCAGGTTCCTGATCTCGACCCGCATCTGGCCGCGCAGCTTGGCGTCGAGGTTGGAAAGCGGCTCGTCGAACAGGAACACCTTGGGATTGCGCACGATGGCGCGGCCCATGGCCACGCGCTGGCGCTGCCCGCCGGAAAGCTGGCGCGGCTTGCGGTCCAGAAGCTGGTCCAGCTCCAGCGTCTTTGCGGTGGTCCGCACGCGGGCCTCGATCTCGGGCTTCGGCGTGCCGCGGTTGCGCAACCCGTAGGCCATGTTGTCGTAGACGCTCATATGCGGATAGAGCGCGTAGTTCTGGAACACCATGGCGATGTCGCGGTCGGTCGGGCCGATGGCGTTGACGACCTTGCCGTCGATGGAAATCGAGCCGGAAGAAATCGTCTCCAGCCCCGCGATCATGCGCAGCAGCGTGGACTTGCCGCAGCCCGAAGGCCCGACCAGCACACACAGCGCCTTGTCGGGAATGGCAATGGAGATGCCTTTCACCGCCTCGACGCCGCCCGGATAGATTTTGCGCACATCGCTGAGATCGACTGTCGCCATGTTTTATTTCTCCGACTCGACCAGGCCTTTGACGAACCAGCGCTGCATGGCCACCACCACCAGGATCGGCGGGATGATGGCGAGGATCGACGTCACCATGACCAGATGCCACTGCGTGTCGGCATCGGCGAAGGAGATCATCTTGCGCAGCGCGATGACGATGGTGTTCATGTCGTTGCTGTTGGTGACCAGAAGCGGCCACAGATATTGCGTCCATCCATAAATGAAGAGGATGACGAACAGGGCCGCTATGTTGGTGCGCGACAGGGGCAGCAATATATCGAAGAAGAAGCGCCACGGCCCTGCCCCGTCGACGCGCGCGGCCTCCACCAGCTCGCCCGGAATGGTCATGAAGAACTGGCGAAACAGCAACGTTGCGGTGGCCGAGGCGATCAGCGGCACGATCAGCCCGGCATAGGTGTCGATGAGCCCCAGATCGACCATCACCTTGTAGGTCGGCAGGATGCGCACCTCCACGGGCAGCATCAGGGTGATGAAGATGACCCAGAAAAAGGTCATCCGGAACGGAAAGCGGAAGAACACGATGGCATAGGCCGACAGGATCGAGATGACGATCTTGCCGATGGCGATGCCCAGCGCCATCACCGTGGTGTTGAAGAGCAGCGTGCCGACGCCCACGCCACCCATGCGCGTGCTGCCGCTCCACAGCGCCTGCGAATAGTTGTTCCAGAATTCCGGCCCCGGCAAAAGCGGCAGCGGCGGGCGCAAAATCGTCTGCAACGAATGGGTGGAGGCAACGAAGGTATAGTAGATCGGGAAGGCGACGACGACCACGCCGAGGATCAGGATGGCGTGCGCGATCCAGATGCCGGCCGAAGACTGGCCGATCATCAGCTTGTCGCTGCCGCTCGCCGGAGCTTCAGGGCTTTTTTGTTGGGGCATCGGATCTTTCCGAAAACCGGATGCCATTTTTCGGTCCGATGCTCTAGCCATAATGCACCTTCCTTTCCACGTAGCGGAACTGGATGGCGGTGAGGGCGATGACGATGACCATCAGGATCACCGACTGGGCGGCCGATTCGCCGAGGATCAGATTGACGAAGCCGTCATTGTAGACCTTGTAGACCAGCGTTTCCGTCGCCTTGCCGGGACCGCCGCCGGTGACGGCATGGATGATGCCGAAGGTGTCGAAAAAAGCGTAGGTGGTGTTGATGACCAGCAGGAAGAAGGTCGTCGGCGCCAGCAGCGGGAACACGATCGTCCAGAACCGCTTGACCTCCCGCGCGCCATCGATGGCCGCCGCTTCGATCAGGCTTTTCGGGATGGCCTGGAGGCCGGCGACGAAGAACAGGAAATTGTAGCTGATCTGCTTCCAAGCCGCCGCCGTCACCACCAGCACCATGGCGTCGGTCGCATCGAGCAGCGGGTCCCATGCTATGCCGGCCTTGCGCATGAGCACGGCCAGCGTGCCGATGGACGGGTTGAACATGAACAAAAACAGCATGCCGGCAATGGCCGGCGCCACCGCATAGGGCCAGATCAGCAGGGTGCGGTAGAGGCCGCGGCTGCGCACCACCTTGTCGGCCATCACGGCCAGCAGCAACGCCACGCCCATGGCGACGGCGGCGGTGGCGACGGAGAAGATCGCCGTTACATGCACCGCGTTCAGATAGGCGGGGTCGGCCAGAACCTTCCTGAAATTGACGAACCAGACGAAGCGGGAGCGCAGGCCGAACGGATCTTCCCGCAGCATCGACTGATAAAGCGCCTGCCCGGCGGGCAGATAGAAGAACACCAGCGTGATGGCGAGCTGCGGCGCCAGCAGCAGATAGGGCAGGACGCGATTGGGAAATACGACGCGCGGCGTCATGTCGGTCTCCTCCGGCTTCTGGCAGGGCGAGCGGTGCCATCGGAGCAGAAAGGCCGGGCGCTTTCAAGCGGATGGTTCATGCAGGCGGGTTCTTCTGCCGGATAGGCAAGCCGTTCGGGCCCTGCGGAAAGAAATCATGTGCCCGATGGTGGGGCCTAAAGCGGGTCGCGATCTTTCAGATCGCCTCCCGCGCTTTAAGTTCTTGTTTTTACGCATGTCGTTGCCCCGAAACCGGTTCCCACTTTCGGGCGACATGCTTTAAAGCGGGTCGCGATCTTTCAGATCGCCTCCCGCGCCTTAAGCTCCTGTGCCTACGCATGTCGTTGTCCCGAAACCAGTTCCCACTTTCGGGCGACATGCTTTAAAGCGGGTCGCGATCTTCCAGATTGCCCCCCGCGCCTTAAGCTCCTGTGCCTACGCATGTCGTTGTCCCGAAGCCGGTTCCCACTTTCGGGCGACATGTTTTAGAGCCGTTCATGATGTCATGGAATCGCCGAACGGCTCCAGGTCTTTGTTTTGTCGCGTTTCCGAACCGGAAACGCCCTAGTTGGCGTTGGCTTCCTTAATGGCCGCATCGCCGCGCTTGACGGCGGCGTCGAGCGCCTGCTGGGCGCTCTGCTGGCCGGCCAGCATCTTTTCGAACTCCTCGTTCTCGATGTCGCGCACCTGCGGCAGGTTGGCGAGGCGAACGCCCTTGGAGTTTTCGGTCGGGGCCTTGCCCATCATTTGCAGGATCGGCGTTTCGCGGCCGGGGTTCTTCTCATAGAAATCCGAAGCCTTGGTCGCTTCATAGGCGGCCAGCGTTACCGGCAGATAGCCCGACTGCTCGTGCAGGAACTGCTGCACGTCGGTCTGCGACAGATAGTTGAAGAAGGCGGCGACGCCCTTGTACTGCTCGTCCGTCTTGCCGGCCATCACCCACAGGCTGGCGCCGCCGGGCGTGGTGTTCTGCGGGCCGGCGCCATCCTTGTCGTAGGGCAATTGGCCGATGCCGTAGTTCATGCCCGATTTGACGATATCTCCCAGGCCGCCCGACGATTCGGTGAGAATGCCGCATTCGCCGGCAAGGAAGAGCTGCTTGGCCTCCGAAGTGCGCCCGCCATATTTGAAGGTGCCGTCCCTGGCCAGATCGGCGATGGACTGGAAGTGGTTGACATAGAGCGGAGCGTTGATCTTCAATTCGACATCGGGACCGGCAAGGCCATTTTCATTGGTGCCGTAGGGAATATTGTTCCAGGCGGCGAAATTTTCCAGATGGATCCAGGTGAGCCAGGTCGAGGTATAGCCGCAGGCAGCGGCGCCGCTGGTCTTGATCTTCTTGGCAGCCTCGAAAACCTCGTCCCATGTCCTGGGCGGGTCGTTCACATCGAGCCCGGCTTTCTCGAACACATCCTTGTTGTAATAGAGGATCGGCGAAGACGAGTTGTAGGGGAAGGACAGCATGGTGCCATCGGGCTTCGAGTAATAGGCGACGATGCCCGGCAGATACTGGCTCTTGTCGAATTTCAGGCCGGCGCCTTCCAGCACTTCGGCCACCGGGCGGATCGCGCCCTCGGCGGCCATCATGACGCCGGTGCCGACGTCGAAGACCTGAATGATGTCCGGAGCCTGACCGGCACGGAAAGCGGCGATGCCGGCGTTCAGCGTCTCGGGATAGGTGCCCTTGAAAACCGGGACGACCTCATAGTCGCTCTGGCTGGCGTTGAAATCGCCGGCGATCTTTTCCACCACCTCGGCGTTGGCGCCGGTCATGGCGTGCCACCAGCTTATCTGCGTGGCGGCAATGGCGGTGCCCGAGGAACAGAGGGCGAATGCGGCGGCACAGCCCGTTGCGATACCCAGAAGCTTCATCTTCATCTCCCGATACATCATTGACCAAATGGAGTTCAGTTCCGCGGCCGGAAGTATGGGGCGAATGCGACAGGCAGACAACAGCCGCGTATCGATTTGATGAAAGCCGGTTAAGGAGCGTGGACAACTCCAGCTTTACTGAGCGTCATCCAGGGCGGTTTCGATGAAGCTGACGGCATCGGGCGTAGACCATTCCGCCGGACCGTTCATATGCGCAAGCAGGCAACCATCGGCATCGACCAGCACGGTGACCGGCAGCCCGAGCGCGAGGCCCTTCGTCTTCAGATCGTTGAAAACGCCCATGGAATTGTCGCTGTAATAGGCAAGGCTGGAAACCTCGATTTCCTCCAGAAAGGCTTTTGGCTTTTCATTGCCGCCGGAATCGACGTTGATCGCCACCACCTCGAAATCGTCGCCGCCCATTTTCTGCTGCAACTCGTCCAGCGCCGGCATTTCGGCACGGCAGGGCGCGCACCATGTCGCCCACAGATTGACGAGCACGGTCTTGCCGGCATGGGCGGCAAGCGTAGCCGGCTTCCCGTCCGGATCGTTGAAGGCAAGACCCGCCAGCGTCTGCGGCGGGTCGGCCGGCAGCATCGCGGCGACATGGCCGGTAGCGGCGGCGGCCACCTGTTTCGCGCGCTCCGTCCTGGCGGCGCACACGCGGTCCTCTCCAGCCACGGCAGCGGTTGCGGCCGCTGTGTTGTTGCCTTCGAGGCCGCCGCTGACATATACCGCGAGCGCGCCGGCTGCGGCACCGGCCAGGAGGGCCGCCAGAATCAGGCGCGTGGTGGGGAAAAGTTTTCTGCCGTCTGCCATTTTTTCAACTGCTCCGGGCACGGGTTATAGAGATGAGCGACAAGAAGGTCAGCAACCAGATGTGGGGCGGACGATTTGCCTCGGGGCCCGCGGCGATCATGGAAGCGATCAACGCCTCCATCGGCTACGACCGCAAGCTCTACGCGCAGGATATAAGGGGTTCGCTCGCCCATAGCGAGATGCTGGCCAAAACCGGCATCATTTCGGCAGATGACCAGAAAAAGATCGCCGACGGGCTCGACACCATTCTCCGGGAGATCGAGGCCGGAAAATTCGAGTTCTCCACCAGGCTCGAAGACATCCACATGAACATCGAGGCGCGGCTGGCCGAACTGATCGGCCCGGCGGCGGGCAGGCTCCACACCGCCCGCTCGCGCAACGATCAGGTTGCCGTCGATTTCCGGCTCTGGGTGAAGGACGAGTTCCGCCGCGTGGCCGAAGCGCTGAAAGGCCTGATCGAGGCGTTCGTGGAGCGCGCGGAAGACCATGCCGCCACCGTCATGCCCGGCTTCACGCACCTCCAGACCGCGCAGCCGGTGACCTTCGGCCATCACTGCCTCGCCTATGCGGAGATGTTCGCGCGCGACCTGTCGCGGGCGCGCGACGCCGTCGAGCGCATGGATGAGAGCCCGCTGGGCGCGGCCGCCCTTGCCGGCACCGGCTTTCCCATCGACCGCCACATGACGGCGAAGGCGCTCGGCTTCCGCGAGCCGACCCGCAATTCGCTCGACAGCGTTTCCGACCGCGACTACGCGCTGGAGTTCCTGTCGGTCGCCGCCATCGCCGGCACCCATCTGTCGCGGCTGGCGGAGGAGATCGTCATCTGGTCGACGCCGCAGTTCGGCTTCGTGCGCCTGTCGGACAGCTTCTCCACCGGCTCCTCGATCATGCCGCAGAAGAAGAACCCGGATGCGGCCGAACTGGTGCGGGCCAAGACCGGCCGCCTCAACGGCCACCTGATCGGCCTGCTGACGGTGATGAAGGGACTGCCGCTCACCTATTCCAAGGACATGCAGGAAGACAAGGAAGCCGTATTCGATGCGGCCGAGACGCTCGACCTGATGCTGGCGGCGATGACCGGCATGGTGCGCGACCTGACGGTCAACGAAGCCGCCATGAAGCGCGCCGCGGGCTCCGGCTACTCCACCGCCACCGACCTTGCCGACTGGCTGGTGCGGGAACTGGGCATCCCCTTCCGCGAGGCGCACCATGTCACCGGACGCGCGGTGGCCTTGGCGGAAGAGAAGAAATGCGGCCTCGAAAAGCTGTCGCTGGAGGACCTGAAGTCCATCCATGAAGGCATCGCCGCCGATATTTTCTCTGTCCTTTCCGTCCAGAATTCGGTGAAGAGCCGGAAGAGCTTCGGCGGCACCGCGCCGGCCGAGGTACGTCGTCAGGTGCGTTACTGGAAAAAGCGACTGGCCAAGGCTTGAAGGCGGGTGCATTGATCGCCAAACTTGGATAGAACCCGGTCAAGGGCAAGCACGGACGGATGAAACGATGACCGCAGGCAGATTGGTTACGATGCTGGCGCTGGTCGCCGCGATGGCGACGGTTTCAGCCTGCGGGCGCAAATCGGGTCTCGACACCCCCTATGAGGCAGCCGTCGAGGCGCGCAAGGAAGCGCAGCGCAACAAACAGCCGCTGCCGCCGGAGCCGAAGAAACCGGACAGCGACAAGCCGTTCATCCTCGACAAGCTGATCTGATTTCCGGAAGCCCGCCTTGAACCATTTTGAGTATCGCGACGGCGTTCTTCATGCCGAGGATGTTTCGATCGCGGCGATCGCGGCGGCGGTCGGAACCCCGTTCTATTGCTATTCCACGGCAACGCTGACCCGTCATTTCAACGTGTTCAGCCAGGCTTTCGCCGGGCTCGACACGCTGGTTTGCTATGCGCTGAAGGCCAATTCCAATCAGGCGGTTTTAAAGACGCTGGCAAAGCTCGGCGCCGGGGCCGACACGGTCTCGGAAGGCGAGATCAGGCGCGCGCTTGGAGCCGGAATACCGGCCGGCAAGATCGTGTTTTCGGGCGTCGGCAAGAAAGCCGGCGAGATGGATTTCGCGCTTGAGGCCGGCATCTACTGCTTCAACGTGGAATCCGAGCCGGAGCTGGAGCTCCTGTCGCAGCGCGCCACGGCGCTCGGCAAGGTGGCGCCGGTATCGCTGCGCATCAACCCGGATGTCGATGCGCGCACCCATGCCAAGATCTCCACCGGCAAGTCGGAGAACAAGTTCGGCATTCCGATTTCCCGCGCCCGCGAGGCCTATGCCCGCGCAGCCGGCCTTCCCGGCCTCAGGGTGAGCGGCGTCGATGCGCATATCGGCAGCCAGATCACCGACCTCGAGCCCTTCGACGACGCCTTCGCGCTGATGGCGGAACTGGTCGGCCAGCTCAGGGCGGACGGCCACGACCTGACCCATGTCGATCTGGGCGGCGGGCTGGGCATCCCCTATCAGCGCGACAACTCCCCGCCGCCGCTTCCCGTGGCCTATGGGGAGATCGTGCGCAGGCATTTCGCCGGCCTGGGCGCCAGGCTGGTGTTCGAGCCGGGACGGATGATCGTCGGCAATGCCGGCATCCTGGTCACCGAGGTGATTTACCTCAAGGAGGCGGAAGCAAAGAATTTCCTGATCGTCGATGCGGGCATGAACGATCTGATCCGCCCGACGCTCTACGAGGCCTATCACGATATCCGCCCCGTGGCGGAGCCCGCCACCGATGCCCAGTGGCTCAGGGCCGATGTCGTCGGGCCGGTATGCGAGACCGGCGATTATCTCGGCCTCGACCGCAATCTGCCGCGCATGGCGCCGGGCGATCTGGTGGCCGTCTACACCGCCGGAGCCTATGGCGCGGTGCAGTCGGGCACCTACAACACCCGCCCGCTCATCCCGGAGGTTCTGGTCGACGGCGGCCGTTTTGCCGTGGTGCGCAAACGGCAGACCTATGAAGAGCTGATCGGCCTCGATACGGTGCCGGACTGGCTCTGACATCGCACCGGCACGCCTGGGGCCGGCACGCCGCGACAGCGGCGAGCCGATCGGGTTTTGGGGAATTTGCCTCGCCTTCGCCGTCTTTGCCGGTAAAATCAGAACGCCATGACTGGCGAACAGGCCACGCCACGATGGCCGGCAGCGGAAAGGCCGATGACTGACCGTCCGGACGCAAGCATGATCCCGAAACGGCCCATGGGACTGCCGGGGCGTCTCTTTCTGAGCCGCACGGGCACGCGCGCGGCCATGATCGCGGAACGGTTCTGGCCGCTGGTGCTGCCGCTCGTTCTGATCGCGGGCCTGTTCGTCAGCCTGTCATGGTTTGGCCTGATGGCGCGCCTTTCCGACTGGCCGCGCATGGCGGTGATGAGCCTGTTCGCCCTTGCCGCGCTGGCGGCATTGTGGCGGCTGCGTTTCTTCCGCCTGCCCTCGACCGCAGAAGTCGATCGCCGCATCGAGGCGGCGAACGGACTTGCGCACAGCCCTTTGCAGGCGCTCACCGACAGACCAAGCGGCGCACAGACTGCTTTCAGCGAGGCGCTGTGGCGCGAGCATCAGAAACGCATGGCCGGCCGGCTCGGCAATCTCGATGCGGCCCTTCCCGTTTCCAGCGTGCCGGATCGCGACCCGTGGGGCCTGCGCGCCGTGGTGGCGCTGTTGCTGTTCGTCTCCTACGCTTTCTCGCTCGGACCCGCAGGCGGCAGACTTGCCGACGGTTTCCGGCCAACCGCCGCGCGCGAAGCACTGGCGGCCCGCATCGATGCCTGGGTGACGCCGCCGGCCTATACCGGCAGGGCGCCGATGTTCCTCAATGCAGACGCCAATCGCGACGTATCCCTGTTCACGGTGCCTGCAGCCAGCGCGGTGTCGCTGCGCGTCACCGGCGGTTCCGGGTCGGAAACGCTCTGGTTCATACCCTCCGGCGGCCAGGAAGTGGCGATCGGGCCGGCATCGCCGGCAACGGAAGACGCAAAAGAAAACGCCGTGCCGGTTGCCGAAGGCGTGAAGCAGTTTACGGGCAAGCTCAGCCAGGACGGCGAGCTCGTTCTGCGCTCCGGGCGCCGCGAGATTGCGCGCTGGGCCTTCGCGGTCACGCCGGACACCCCGCCGACCATTCGCTTCGCAGGCGAACCGAAACGGGCCGCCAACGGCACGCTCGAACTGCAATATGAGATCGAGGACGATTATGGCGCGGCCTCGGCTTCGGTGGAGTTCGCGCAGGCCGAACCGCCGGGCGCCAGGGCGCGCCCGCTTTATGAAAAGCCGGACATGGCGCTGAACCTGCCCCGGCGCGGCTCGAAAGCCAGTGCGGCGAAAACCTCGAAGAACCTTACCGAACATATCTGGGCCGGCCTGCCGGTGACGCTGACGCTGGCTGCCACCGACGATGCGGGGCAGACAGGGCGCAGCCAGACCGTCACCATGGCGATGCCGGAAAGGAATTTCACCAATCCGCTGGCGCTTGCCGTGATCGAGCAGCGCCGGCTGCTCGGCCTCGACGCCAATGCGAAGCAGCGCGTGCTCGACCTGATGGATGCCGTGACCCTTCGCCCCGAGGATACGTTCGACAGTCCGACCGCCTATCTGGGCCTGATGAGCGCGCGCAGCCGGCTCCGTCTGGCAGCGCAGGACGACCAGCTTCGCGATGTCGTTTCCTATCTGTGGCTGGTGGCGCTGGGTATCGAGGACGGCAGCCTCTCCGACGCCGAGCAGCGCCTGCGGCAGGCGCAGCAGGCCTTGCAGGACGCGCTGCAAAACGGCGCATCGGATGAGGAAATATCGCGGCTGATGCAGGAACTGCGTCAGGCCATGAATGATTTCCTGCGCGAATTCGCCCAGCGCAACCAGAACCAGAACAATGCGCGGGCGCCGCAGAACGGGCAGGAGCTGCGCCAGAGCGATCTCGACCGCATGATGGATCAGATCGAGAATCTCGCCCGCTCCGGCAACAGCGAGCAGGCCCGGGACCTGTTGTCCCGGCTTCAGGACATGATGAACAATCTCCAGATGGCGCAACCCGGCCAGCAGGGGCAGGACCCGCAGGGCGGTGATGAGTTCAGCCAGCAGATGAACAAGCTGGGCGAGATCATGCGCCGCCAGCAGGAGATGATGAACGAGACGTTCCGCATGGACCGGAAGCAGGGGGGCGATAATGGCCGTATGCATGACGGCCAGCAGGAAGAGCCGGACGGCGACCACAACCGTCCGGGACAGGGCGGCATGACGCCGGACGAGCTGGCCGATGCGCTTCGACAGTTGCGGGAAAGGCAAAGCCAGCTTCAGAAAGACTTGCAGCAGCTTGGCAGGGACCTCGAAGGCATGGGCATGCAACCCAATGAAGGCTTCGGGCAGGCCGACAAATCGATGGGAGAGGCCGGCGAATCACTCGGCGCAGGCGAAGGCGACCGGGCCGTCGGCCATCAGGGCCGGGCGCTGGAGGCCCTGCGCCAGGGCGCGCGCGACATGATGCAGCAATTGCAGGCCATGCAGGGCGAGGACGGCCAGCAGGGCCAGCGGCAGCAACGCGCCGACCGCGATCCGCTCGGGCGGCCGCGCGGCACGCAGGGGCCGGACTTCGGCAACTCGGTGAAGGTGCCGGACGAGATCGACGTGCAGCGCGCCCGCGAAATCCTCGACGCCATCCGCAAGCGGCTCGGAGAAGCCATGTCTCCGGAGGTCGAACGCAGCTATCTGGAAAGATTGCTGGAACTGAAGTGATCAGGCGGCGCGGGTCAGCTCGACGCAAAGGGCGGCCTCGACCCGGCTGCGGATTTCCGCCAGCGAAAACGGCTTGTTGACGACATCGATGACGACGCTGTTCAGATCGTCGGCCCGCTCGCGCTGGTCGGCATAGCCGGTCATCAGCAGGATGCGCAGGCCGGGACAGGCCCGGGCGGCGCACATCGCCATCTCGATGCCGTCCATCTCCGGCATGCGGATATCGGACACGACCAGATCATAATCGCCATCGGCGGCGCAGATCATGTCCAGTCCCTGCGCGCCGTCTGCGGCGACGTGAATCTGGTGCCCCGAGCGCTCCAGCGCACGGGAAACGAACATACGGACGGACTCATCGTCCTCAACGATCAGAAGCTTTGCCATGAGCGGCAGAGTGACCGCCAAAAGTTAATTTTGCCGAATCCGGCATGGTAAGAAAAGGGTTACGCATCGCCCTTCACGATGCCGACGAAAGGCAGCTCGCGAAAAGCGTGGCCAACATCCATTCCATAACCGACGACGAAATGGTCCGGGCAGTCGAAGCCGACATAATCGGCTTCCAGATCGATCTGGCGGCGCATGCGCTTGTCGAGCAAAACGGCCAGCGAACAGCTTTTCGCGCCACGCGACAGCATCAGGTCGCGCGCGAATTGCAGCGTCTTGCCGGATTCCAGAATATCGTCGATCAGCAGCACGTCGCGGCCAGCCACTTCATTGTCGATGTCGCGCAGGACGCGCACCTGGCCGCTTTCCGTGCCGGCGCCATAGGAGGAAATGAAGATGAACTCCACCTCCGGCGCGAGACCGGCGTCATGCATGGCGCGGATGAGATCGGCGGCGAAAATGAAAGACCCCTTCAGGATCGAGATCACCAGCAGATCGCTATATTCGCGGCCGGCAATGTCCTTGGCGAGTTCAAGGTTGCGGCGGGCGATCGCCGAAGCCGAGAACAGGACCTCAATGTCCTTGCCGCGCACGATTGGCATTTGGCGATACTCCCGCTGGGTGCTTTCTGGTTCAGTGCTATCCGGTGAAGGCCACGGATACGGATTTCACTCCGCTTCTAGGCACCTCGACCCGCCCCGAAAAGCTGAATCTTTCGCCCGGCGCCAGCAAGCGCCCGGATGTCCCCAGCCTGTAGCGGGTGATGCGCCCGTCCTCGCCGGTGACGCGGATCTCCAGCGGCGGCACTTCCGCGGCGCCCGCGCCGTCATTTCCCGCTTCGCCATCGACGAGGAGAAGCGGCCGCGCACCCGAATCATCGACCCGGGAGGTGACGGCGGAGATCGAAAGCGCTGTCTGCGGCGCATCCTGGAACATCGCCATGTCCATGACCAGCGCATGGCCGCCGCCGATCCAGAATGCGGTGGCGGCGATCAGAATTCCCGTCAGCCAGAAGGCCGGCCCGCCGCGTGTCGAAAAGGGCCGGGCAGGCGATGGGCTGCCTTTGCGCAGCACCGCCATACCCTGTGTTCGCACGGCTTGCAGGCCGGCAGCCGGGCTGCAAGCCTTCGCAATTTCATCATCGCCAGAGGGGTGTCGCGGCTTGCCGGACAGGGTGACGAAATCGGCATCCACGATGTCGTGCGAAAGCCCCGCCGGCGGGGGGCGCATCCCGCGGGCGTCACTTTCGTCCGGGCCGGTCATGATTTCGCCGGAAACCGGTCGTGCCATCGTCTGGGCGGCCATGCTGGTCCCCGTTCGCACTCTCGTTTTCCTCTGGTAGACGATGAATGGTTAATGCTTCGCGACACGAAGCCGCAAACTGGTAAGGATCGTGCCGGAATTTAACCCGCTGTTAACCATGCCTGACGATTTTTGCCATGAGGAAACGGGCGGTGCTTCGCGCGTTCAGCATTCAGGTCGTTCAACGTGATCCGCTTTGAAAATGTCGGCCTGCGCTATGGCATGGGTCCGGAAATTCTCCGTGACATATCCCTGCATGTGCCGGCGGGTTCGTTCCAGTTTCTGAGCGGGCCTTCCGGCGCCGGCAAGACCACGCTTTTGCGGCTTCTGTTCATGTCGCTGCGGCCGACGCGCGGGCTCATCACCATCTTCGGCAAGGACCGCGCGCGCATCTCGCGCACAGAGCTGCCGCTGCTGCGCCGCCGGATCGGCATCGTGTTCCAGGATTTCCGCCTGCTCGACCACATGACCACCTATGAGAATGTGGCGCTGCCATTGCGCGTGCGCGGCCGCGAGGAAGCCAGCTATCGCACCGACGTGATCGAATTGCTGAAATGGGTGGGGCTGGGCGAACGCATGCATGTGCTGCCGCCGGTACTGTCGGGCGGCGAGAAACAGCGCGCGGCGATCGCGCGCGCGCTCATCGAACAGCCCGAAATCCTGCTTGCCGACGAGCCGACCGGCAATGTCGATCCGCAGCTTGCCCGCCGCCTGCTCAGGCTGTTCATCGAGCTGAACCGGCTGGGAACGGCGGTGGTCATCGCCACCCACGACCTGGCGCTGATGGATCAGGTCGATGCGCGGCGCCTGATTCTCGCCAATGGAAGGCTGGATATCTATGACTGACGCCTTCCAATCCACAGGGGGCCAATCCACAGGGGGCCAATCCGCTGGGGGCCAGCCGCCATTCGACGAAGAGGAAGACTTCGAGCGCCCCGCGCCGCCCGAGCGCGCGCCGCGCAAGACCGCGCCCATCGTCCCGGCGCAGAATATTGCGGGGCGCGCGCTGGTGGTGGTCATCGCCATCATGACCTTCCTGTCCTGCATCACCTTCGGCGCGGTCACGCTGGTGCGCGATACGGCTTCTGTATGGGAAAACCAGATCTCGCGTGAGGCGACGATCCAGATCAAGCCCGCCGAGGGCCTCGACATGGAGATCGCGCTCGCCACGGCCGCCGGTCTCGCCGCCGAATTCGACGGCGTGAACGGCACGCGCATCGTCGACCGCGCCGCCACCATGCGCCTGCTGGAACCATGGCTGGGATCGGGTTTCGACATCGGCCAGCTTCCGGTGCCGCGTCTCGTCATCGTCACCATCAACGAGGACAGCCCGCCCGACTTCGACGACATGCGCGCAGCCATCAGCACGGCCGTGCCCAGCGCCACGCTGGACGATCACCGCACCTGGGTCGACCGGCTGGTCGCCATGGCCCATACGACGGTGACCATCGGCATCGCGGTGCTGGGCCTGATGCTGTCGGCAACGGTAATGACGGTGGTGTTCGCAACGCGCGGCGCGATGGCCGGCAACGGCCACATCATCGAAGTGCTGCATTTCGTCGGCGCCGAAGCCCAGTTCATCGCCCGCCAGTTCCGCACCCGCTTTCTGTTCACCGGCATGAAGGGCGCTGCGGCGGGTGGCGTCGCGGCCATAGTCGTCTTCATCCTGTTCTCATGGTGGTCGTCGCGCAACATGGCCACGCCGCAAGGCGATCAGGCGGCCGCCCTGTTCGGCAATTTCGCCATCGGCCCGGCCGGTTATCTCGGCGTTCTCATGATGGTCGTCATCATCGGCGCGCTCACGGCGGCCACCTCCCATGCCACCGTCGTCGCCTATCTCAGCGACCTCGAAGGAGGACAGAGCGACGGTGCCTGAAAGAGATCACAGCCGGAAATAATCGGTAATGCAATGTGTGCCCGCCGCTCCGCCAAAGCGCGCGAATCACGGTTTACCATGTACATATGACCGGGAAGGAACAAAGTGTGATGGCCGACATGATGCCAGCATCGTGCATCGGGGAGCGCGCGCCGGGGCGCACGCGCCGCGCCATGCGCATTGCGGCCATTCTCATGCTCGGTTTCGCCACCTGTTTTCTGGCGGGCTTCGGCTGGTTTTCAGGCCATGTCAGCCGCCTGAGCACGCCGGCCGACCCGCAGGCCGCCGACGCCATCATCGTTCTCACCGGCGGCCAGTCACGCCTCGACGCAGCCATGGGCCTGCTCGCATCCGGCAAGGGGCAGCGGCTGCTGATCAGCGGCGTGCATCCTGCCGCAAGCCGCAAACAGCTTCAGATCGCCATGGGCGGCGACAGCGCCCTGTTCGCCTGCTGCGTCGACATCGACCGGGCCGCGCTCGACACCATCGGCAATGCGCAGGAAAGCGCCAAATGGGTCGAGGAGCACGGCTATGGCAGCATCATCATCGTCACCAACAACTACCATATGCCGCGCAGCCTGCTGGAAATGGGCCGCCTGCTGCGCGACGCGCGGCTGGAGCCCTATCCGGTCGTGAATTCAAAGCTGGATGACGGCCGCTGGCTGGTGAAGCCGCAGGCGCTCAGGGTGTTGTTCACCGAATACAACAAATATCTCGTCGCCCTGGCGCGCAGCGTGCTGCCGTTGCGGCCGCAACATGGCGGCGTATCGCTGGCGGATGCTTCCCTGACGGAATGACCTGGAGCGTTTCCAGGAAAAGCGGAAACGCTTTTCCGGTTCGCAAACGCGACAAAACAAAGACTTGCAGCCGTTCGGCGATTCCGTGAAACCATGAACGGCTCTGCGCACCCGCTGGCTGTTTCCTTTTTCTGCACAGCTGGTGTAACGAAGGCGCCTGTTTCCGCGCATCCATGCAGGTCCGGGCGCAAAGGCATGATGTGCCTGTCCCGAACCGCTCAGATTACGGGCTTGCCTCGCCTATGCTTCAACTTCGCTCGCTGGCCTTCAATGCCGCCTTCTATGCCAGCCTGATCCTCCAGATGGTCTTCTGGGCGCCGTTTTATTTTCTGGCGCCGCGCCAGAAGGCCTGGCTGGTGCCGAGGTTCTGGTCGCGTTCGAGCATGTGGCTCTACGAAAAGATCGCCCGCACGCGCAGCCAGATCACCGGACAGGAAAACCTGCCGGAAGGGTCCTTCATTCTGGCCCCCAAGCACCAGTCGTTCTGGGATACGATCGCGTTCTTTCCCTATCTGAAAGACCCGATCTACATTCTCAAGCGCGAATTGACGTGGATTCCCTTCTTCGGCTGGTATCTGCTCAAGATGCGCATGATCCCGGTCAACCGGGGCAGCCGCGCCAAGGCCCTCAAGATGGTATCCGCGGCCACGAAAGCCGAGATGGAGCGCAATCCGCGCCAGCTCATCATCTATCCGGAAGGCACGAGGCGCGCGCCCGGCGATGCGCCGGCCTACAAATGGGGCATCGTGGAGCTCTACACCCAGCTTGGGGTTCCCGTAGTGCCGGTGGCTCATGTGGCCGGGCTCTACTGGCCGCGCCGCAAGTTCCTGCGCTATCCCGGAACCATCAGGGCGCGTTTCCTCAAGCCTATTGCGCCGGGTCTCGGCAAGGACGAATTCATGCGCCGCCTCGTCAGCGAGACGGAAGCCGCCTGCGATGAATTGCTCATCGAGGCCGCCAGAGCGCCGAACCCGCCGCCGCTGCCGCCGACGGCCGTCAAGCGGCTGAAGGAACTCGGCGTCGGCATTCCCTGACGGAAAAGGGCGCAGCCGAAGCCGCGCCCCTCCCAAAAACGGACGAGCAGAGGCCGGTTCAGAGCCGGACGGTGCGCAGCCGCAGCGCATTGGCGATGACCGAGACCGATGACAGGCTCATGGCGGCGGCAGCCAGCATCGGCGACAGCAGCGTGCCGGTGAGCGGATAGAGCACGCCGGCCGCAACCGGAACGCCAAGCGCGTTGTAGAGGAAGGCGAAGAACAGGTTCTGCCTGATATTCGACAGCGTCTTTTCCGCCAGATGGCGCGCCCGCACGATGCCGGTGAGGTCGCCCTTCACCAGCGTGATGCCCGCGCTTTCCAGCGCGACGTCGGCACCGGTGCCCATGGCGATGCCGACATCGGCGGCGGCAAGGGCGGGCGCATCGTTGATGCCGTCGCCGGCCATGGCCACGACCGCGCCCCTGCCCTTCAGCTCCGCCACCAGATCGGCCTTGGCCTGCGGCAGCATGCCGGCGCGGACTTCAGAGATGCCGAGCTTTGCGGCGATCGCCTTTGCCGTGCGCTGATTGTCGCCCGTCGCCATGACGACGCGCATGCCTGAACGCGTCAGTTCGCGCAGCGCATCGGCAGCCGTCGGCTTGATCGGGTCGGAGACGGCGACCACCCCGGCCGGCTTGCCGTCCACGGCGACGAGGATGGCCGAGCGGCCGTTTTCGCGCAGCGCATCGGCATGACGGGAGATGCCCGCAGCGTCGATGCCGTGCTCTTGCAGGAACAGCGCATTGCCAAGCACCATCTTGCGCCCGTCGACGACGCCGGCAACGCCCTTGCCGTTGACCGCCTCGAAATCGCCGGCGGCCGGGATGGCCAGCCCCCGCGCCTTTGCGCCGGCAACGATGGCCTCGGCCAGCGGATGTTCGGACCCCTGCTCGATGGAGGCGGCGAGCGCCAGCACCTCGTTTTCCGCAAAACCGTCCTCGGCATGGACATCGCTCAGTTCCGGCCTGCCTTCGGTCAGCGTGCCGGTCTTGTCGACGATCAGCGTATCGACGGCGGCCAGCCGCTCAAGGGCCGCCGCCTCGCGGATCAGCACGCCGGCCTGCGCGCCGCGGCCCGTGGCCGTCATGATCGACATCGGCGTCGCCAGACCCAGCGCACAGGGGCAGGCGATGATCAGCACCGACACCGCCGACACGATGGCGTAGACGAGGCGCGGCTCGGGTCCGAATGCCATCCATGCGGCGAAGGCCAGGATGGCGACCAGGACCACGGTCGGCACGAACCAGCCGGACACGCGGTCGGCAAGGCTCTGGATCGGCGCGCGGCTGCGCTGCGCCCTGGCGACCAGTTCCACGATGCGCGACAGCGTGGTCTCCGATCCCACCTTCTCGGCGCGCATGACCAGCGTGCCGTTGCGGTTCAGCGTGCCGCCGATGAGGCTGTCGCCCTCGCCCTTCTCGACGGGGATCGGCTCGCCGGTGATCATCGCTTCGTCGACGGTGGAGCGGCCCTGCTCGACGATGCCGTCGACCGGCACCGATTCGCCCGGGCGGATGCGCAGGCGCTCGCCGGCCTTCACCTGCGCCAGCGGCACATCGCGCTCCGAACCGTCCGCGCCGACCAGCCTTGCGGTCTTGGGCGCCAGATCGAGCAGGGCGCGAATGGCCGAGCCCGTCTTTTCGCGCGCCTTCAGTTCCAGAACCTGCCCCAGGAACACCAGCGCGATGATGACGGCGGAGGCCTCGAAATAGACCGGCACCGCCTCGCCATGGCCGCGCACCTCATGCGGAAACAGATCGGGGAACAGCATGGCCACGACGCTGTAGAGATAGGCGGCCGAAACGCCGATCGAGATCAGCGTCCACATATTGGGGCTGCGGTTGCGGATGGACGCCCAGCCGCGCCTGAAGAACGGATAGGCGGCCCACAGGACGACCGGCGTCGCCAGCAGGAACTCCACCCACACGGCGACCCTTTCCCCCAGCCAGTCGCGCACCGGAAGGCCGACCATCGGGCCCATCGAGATGATCATCAGCGGAATGGCCAGCGTCAGGCTGACCCAGAAACGCCGCGTGAAATCGATCAGCTCCGGATTTGGCCCCTCATTGCCGGTCGGCACGCCCATGGGCTCCAGCGCCATGCCGCAGATCGGGCAATCGCCGGGTTCGTCCCGGACGATCTCCGGGTCCATCGGGCAGGTGTATCTGGTGCCTGCCGGCATCGGCTCGGGCGCCGGACGATCGCCGAGATATTTTTCGGGCTCCGCCTCGAATTTCTCCAGGCAGCGCGCCGAGCAGAAATAATACTTCCCGCCCTGATGGCGCAGGAAATGGCGGGCGCTGGCGCGGTCGACCTTCATGCCGCACACGGGGTCCTTCGCCGTCATGTAGCTCTGCGGATCGGCCGCGAATTTGGCGCGGCAACTCTCGCAGCAGAAATGATAGCTGTGGCCTTGATGCTCGAAGCCGGGCTTGCCAGCCCGGGGGTCCACCGTCATGCCGCAGACCGGATCGCGGACGATCGCCTGCGCCTGCGCCGGCGCGGCGCCGGAACAGCAGGAGCCGCCGTTCCCGTGCGCATGCTCGCCACCATGACCGGCGCCGTGATTATGTGTGTGGTCGGAATGTGCCATGACCGCCTCTTTCAACTGCCTTGTTTTGAGATAGGGCTTCCAGTCGCTGGAAGGTCAAGGGCTATATGCCGATGCCGGAACCTTGCAGGCAAAACCATACCGTTGCAGCATAAAACAGGATATAGGACGCTTCATCCCCAAGCTGAAGGACAAGCCGGCACGCATGGCAAGGATCGCGCTCAGGCTGGACGAACTCATGGACGGCGCGGCCCTGCGCGACCGGCTGTCGGCGCTGGCCGGCAGGGGAACGGCAAATTCTTCCGAAACCCGCGATGCGGTGCTTTCCCTGCTCAAGCAGCAACGGCAGGCGGGATTGCGCATCGCCGAGGAAATGCTGCGCCAGGATGGCAGCGGCACGGCCTGCGCAGAGAGGCTTTCCCATGTCATGGACGAGATCGTGCGGGCGCTCTACGAATTCACCTCCAGCCGCGTCTACCCGGCCGACAACCCCTCGACGGCCGAGCGCATGGCTGTCGTGGCGGTGGGCGGCTACGGGCGGGGAACGCTGGCGCCGGGCTCCGACATCGACCTGTTGTTCCTGCTGCCCTACAAGCAGACGCCATGGAGCGAGCAGATCGCCGAATACATGCTCTACATGCTGTGGGACATGCGGCTGAAGGTCGGCCACGCCACCCGCAACATCGATGAATGCATCCGCCTCTCCCTGTCGGACATGACGATCCGCACCGCACTTCTGGAAAGCCGGTTCCTGTGCGGCGACGAGGCGCTGAGCCGCGAGATGCTGGAGCGGTTCGACCGCGAGGTGGTGGCGACCACCGGCGCCGAATTCGTTCAGGCCAAGCTCGCCGAGCGCGACGTGCGCCACGCCAAGTCCGGCGAAAGCCGCTATCTGGTCGAGCCCAACGTCAAGGACGGCAAGGGCGGCCTGCGCGACCTGCACACGCTGTTCTGGATCGGAAAATATTACTACCGGGTGCGCCACGGCGCCGAACTGGTGGGCAAGAGCGTGTTCACGCAAGGCGAATACCGGCAGTTCCTGAAATCCGAGGACTTTTTGTGGGCGGTGCGCTGCCACATGCATTTCCTCACCGGCAAGGCGGAGGAACGCCTGCATTTCGACATTCAGCGCGATATCGCCGAGCGCCTCGGCTATACCAGCCATCCCGGCCTGTCGGCGGTCGAGCGCTTCATGAAGCACTACTTCCTCATCGCCAAGGATGTCGGAAACCTCACCCGCATTTTCTGCGCGGGACTGGAGGAGGAGCAGGCCAAGCAGGTTCCCGGCATGGCCGGCATGCTCACCGGTTTCACGCCCCGCCGGCGCAAGCTGGCCGGCACCGGCGATTTCGTGGTCGACAACCATCGCCTCAACGTGGCCGACGACAAGGTCTTCGAGCGCGATCCGGTCAATCTGGTGCGCCTGTTCTGGTTTGCCGATCGCCACGGGCTCGAATTCCATCCCGATGCGCTGAAGCTGGTGACGCGCTCGCTGCGGCTGGTCGACAAGACCCTGCGCCGCAACCTTGAAGCCAACCAGCTCTTTCTCGACATCCTCACCTCGGACCGGCATGCCGAGCTCAACCTGCGGCGCATGAACGAGGCCGGGCTGCTGGGCCGGCTGATCCCGGATTTCGGCAAGATCGTCGCCATGATGCAGTTCAACATGTACCACCACTATACGGTGGACGAGCACCTGATCCGCTGCGTCGGCATTCTGGCGCAGATAGAAGGCGGGGAAGGCGAGAAGGCGCATCCCCTGTCGCATTCGCTCATGCCGGAACTGGCCAAGAACCGCAACGCGCTCTATGTGGCGGTGCTGCTGCACGACATCGCCAAGGGCCGCCCCGAGGACCATTCGACGGCCGGCGCGCGCATCGCACGGCGCATCTGCCCGCATATGGGCCTGTCGAAAAGCGATACCGAAACGGTGGCCTGGCTGGTGGAACACCACCTGCTGATGTCGATGACGGCGCAGACGCGCGATCTCAACGACCGCAAGACCGTCGAGGATTTCGCCGCCGTGGTGCAGTCGGCGGAGCGGCTGAAGCTGCTGCTCATCCTGACCGTCTGCGACATACGCGGCGTGGGTCCCGGCGTCTGGAACGGCTGGAAGGGGCAGCTTCTGCGCACCCTCTATTACGAGACCGAACTGCTGCTGACCGGCGGCTTCCCGGACATGTCGCGTTCGCAGCGAACGGCCGAGGCGCGCGCCGAGCTGATCGGGGCGCTGGACGGATGGAGCGACGACGAGAAGGTTGCCTATGTCGGCCTTCTTTATCCGAACTACCTGCTCACCGTCGCCCTGGCCGACCAGCTTCGCCATGCGCAATTCGTGCGCGGGGCCGACGCTGCCGGACGCACGCGCGACACCATGGTGCGCACCCATGAATTCGAGGCCGTGACTGAAATCACGGTGCTGGCGCAGGACCACCCCCGCCTGCTTTCGGTGATCGCGGGCGCATGCGCCGCCGCCGGCGCCAACATCGTCGACGCCCAGATCTTCACGACAGCCGACGGGCGCGCACTCGACACCATTTTGATCGGCCGCGAATTCGACCGCGACGAGGACGAGCGCCGCCGCGCCGAACGCGTCGGCAAGCTGATCGAGGATGTGCTGTCAGGGCGGAGCGGGCTGCCGGACGTGACCGCAAAACGCAGCAAGGCCAGACGCAGCGCCAAAGCCTTCCGCATCACGCCGCGCGCGGAAATCCGCAACACGCTGTCGCACCGGTTTTCGGTGATCGAGGTCAAGGGTCTCGACCGCCCCGGCCTGTTGTCGGAAATCACCGGGGCGCTGTCCGACCTCTCGCTCGACATCGCATCGGCCCATATCACCACCTTCGGCGAGAAGGTGATCGACACTTTCTATGTCACCGACCTGACCGGGCAGAAGGTGGAAAATCCGGTGCGCATCGCGGCAATCGGCAAGCGGCTGGTCGAGGTTCTGAAAGGAAACGGCCCCGGCGAGCTTTACAAAACCCGCACGGCGGCGGAATAGGCA